>NZ_JBFPNH010000059.1:0-34975 GCF_040815545.1 Streptomyces sp. LMG1-1-1.1
GCCCGCGGGCCCCCGCCTGGCCGTGCCCCCGGGCCCCCGCCCCGCCGCCGGGGGCGCGCAGGCCCGCCCCGCCACCGGTCGGCCGGCGCCCCGGTGCGCCGGCGCACGACCTGAAGGCGGGCACCCCCGACCTCGCCGCCTTCCCGCGCGCCGAATGGCTCAAGGCGTACCGGCGGGCGCTCACCGCCGCGCCCAACGAGGCCTTCGGCTACGGCGATCCGCGCGGCCGGATCGAACTCCGCACCGCGCTGGCCGAGTACCTCTCCCGTGCGCGGGGCGTCCACGCCCGCCCCGAACGGATCGTGGTCTGCTCGGGGTTCGTGCACGGTCTGATGCTGATGAGCGAGGTGCTGCGGGCGCGCGGGGTGCGGGAGGTCGCGGTCGAGTCGTACGGACTGGACATCCACGCGGACCTCCTGGACCGCGCCGGGCTCGGGATTCCGCCGCTGCCGTACGACGAACGGGGCACCCGGGTCGAGGAGTTGACGGAGGACGGGTTCGGCGCCGCCGGAGCCGTCCTCATGACGGCCGCCCACCAGTTCCCGCTCGGCGGCGCCCTGCCGCCGGACCGGCGCGCCGCCGTCGTCGACTGGGCGCGCGCCTCGGGCGGCTTCGTCCTGGAGGACGACTACGACGGGGAGTTCCGCTACGACCGGCAGCCGGTGGGCGCGCTCCAGGGCCTCGATCCCGAGCGGGTCGTGTACCTGGGCACCGCGAGCAAGTCCCTCGCGCCCGGTCTGCGCCTCGCCTGGATGGTGGTGCCTGAGGAGCTGACGGGCGAGGTGGCGGCCGCGAAGGGGGCCGTGGACTGGGTGTCGAGCGCGCCGGACCAGCTGGCGTTCGCGGAGTTCCTCGGGTCGGGAGCGTACGACCGGCACGTGCGGGCGAGCCGGCTGCGCTACCGGCGCCGCCGCGACCAGCTGGTGGCGGCCGTGGCCGCGCACTCGCCCGAGACCCGGGTCAGCGGCATCGCGGCCGGGCTGCACGCGGTGCTGGCGCTCCCGCCGGGCACCGAGCAGGAGGTCCTGCGCGCCGCAGCCTGGCACGGCCTGGCCGTCCAGGGCGTGAACCAGTTCCGCCGGCCCACCGTGGCCCCCACCCTCGACGGCCTCGTCGTCGGCTACGCCACACCTCCGGACAGCGGCTGGCAGGGCGCCCTGCGCGCCCTGTGCCGGGTCCTGCCCTGACCCGCCCGCGACCCCCGGGGTCAGGGCGTGCCCGGGTTCCGCTCCGGAGCCGGCTCCACGCCCCGCTCCTGCCCCGGGGCCGGTTCCGCCGCGGGCGGCTCGCCGAAGCGCGCCAGGGTGAGGGACCCGGCGACGGCGATGGCGAAGCCGGTGACGGCGAGCCAGCCGAGGCCTTCGCGGGTGCGGTCGCCGAGCCAGACGACGCCGACGATCGCGGGGCCGATGGTCTCGCCGAGCACGGCGCCGGCCGTCGCCGTGGTGACGGAGCCGCGCTGGAGAGCGGAGGTGAGCAGGAGGAACGCGGCGCCGCCGCCGACGAGGAGCGCGTACCAGACGGGGTCGGTGAGGTCGATGCCGTCGATGAGCCGGACCGCCACCTCGACCACCCCGAAGCCGAAGCCGGCGCCCAGGCCGAGGACGAGCGCGCGGGACCGCTGGGGCAGCCGGCCCGCCACCACGCCGAGCAGCAGCACCCCGAACGCGACCACGAGCAGCGCCCAGCGCAGTGCCTCCGAGCCGTCCCCGTGGCCCTCCCTGCCGGACGCGAGGGCCAGCATCGTGAGTCCCACGCAGACCACGGCCACCGCCGCCCACTCCACCCGCTTGAGCCGCACCCGCAGCACCCGCGAGGCGATCACCGCCGTCACCGCCAGGCTCGCGGCGAGGGCCGCGCCCACCACGTAGATGGGAAGCGTCCGCAGCGCCACGATCTGCAGGACGAACCCCAGGCCGTCCATGCCGAGACCGGCGAGATATCGCCACTGCCGCAGGGCCCGCCACATCAGCGCGACGTCGACCCCGCTGCCCGTCCCCGGCTCCGCGGCACGCGCCGCCATCGCCTGGAACACCGAGGCCGCGCCGAAGCAGACGGACGAGGCCAGCGCACAAATCATCCCGAGAAGCACGAAACGACTCTAGGGGTTGAGGCCGGAAACCACCGGCCTACACTGTGCGGTCGCGACGGACGCGACCGCGACGGACGCGACCGCGAAGGGGAGGGCGACGGACATGCGCAGGCTCAGGTCGAGCACGGTGGTGCTCGGTGGGATGGGTGTGCTCGCGGCGACGATCACCGCGTGCGGCTCGGATCCGGACAGGCGGTGTGTGGACCCGCTGACCCGCGAGGAGCTGCCCAGCTACCAGTGCCAGAGCGGCGGCGGCGGTGACGACGACAGCAACGGCGGCACCCACCGCGGCTCGTACTACTACGGGGGCTCCGTCAGCGACAGGAAGGTGAGCGGCGGCAGCTTCGACAAGACCGCCGTCGACACCGGCGGCTTCGGCTGCTCCGGCACCGGCGGCGGCTGAGGCGGACGCGACACCATGGAACGGCACACCATCGAGCCCCGCCCCGACTGGCAGCGGACGGTCGAGGAGCAGGGACTCGTCTACCCCCTGACCCGCTACCCGGACGGTTCGCTGCGCCCGTACTGGGACGAGAGCGCGTACTACTCCTTCACCCTGCCCGAGGTCGAGGCCCTGGAGGAGGTCGTCGAGGAGCTGCACGCGATGTGCCTCGCGGCGGCCGCGCACATCGTCGAGCGGGACCGGTTCGCCGAGCTCGGCATCACCGATCCGAAGCTGGCGGGCCTGGTCGCCGAGTCGTGGCGTCGGCGCGCCGAACTTCCCTCCCTCTACGGCCGGTTCGACCTGCGCTACGACGGCACGGGCCCGGCGAAGATGCTGGAGTACAACGCCGACACTCCCACCTCGCTCGTGGAGGCCGCCAGCCCGCAGTGGTTCTGGATGGAGGAACGGTTCCCCGGCGCCGACCAGTGGAACTCCCTCCACGAACGGCTCGTCGACGCCTGGAAGCGGCAGGCCCACCTGCTGCCGCCCGGCCCCCTCCACTTCGCGCACTCGGACGGCGACGAGCTCGGCGAGGACCTGATGACGGTCGCGTACCTGCGCGAGACCGCCCAGCAGGCCGGGCTCGCCACCGAGGCGCTCTCCGTCGAGCGGATCGGCTGGGACCGGCTCGCGCGCCGCTTCGTGGACGACCGGCTCCGCTTCATCCGCAGCTGCTTCAAGCTCTACCCGTGGGAGTGGCTGACCACCGACCGCTTCGGCCGGCACGTCCTCGACACCCTCGACAACGGCGGCGGCACCGGCACCACCTGCTGGATCGAACCCGCCTGGAAGATGCTGCTCTCCAACAAGGCGCTGCTCGCGATCCTGTGGGAGCTGTACCCCGGCCACCCCAACCTGCTCCCCGCCTACCTCGACGGCCCGCGCGAACTCGCCACCACCACCGGCTGGGTCGCGAAGCCGCTGCTGGGCCGGGAAGGGGCGGGCGTCACCCTGCACGAGGCCGGCACCGAGCCGTTCGTACGGGACGGGGAGGCCTGCTGCTACCAGGGACTGGCCCCGCTGCCCGACTTCGACGGCAACCGGGTGGTGCTCGGCGCGTGGGTCGTCGAGGACGAGGCGGCGGGGCTCGGGATACGGGAGTCGGCGGGGCCCGTCACCGACGAGTACGCCCGCTTCCTCCCGCACGTGATCCTCTGAGGCGCACGCCCGCACATGATCCTCTGAGGCGCACACCCGCGCACCCGCCCGCACGCCCGCACGTGCTCCCCGGGGCCTACTCGGGGACGTACTCCCTGAGCGGCGCGGGCGTCAGGCCGGCCGCCTCGGCCAGGCCGAGGGCCCGCTCCAGGTCCTGCGTCACCGTCTCGTTGAAGTGCAGCAGGATGATGTCGCCCGCCTTGAGCCGCGGGGCCGGCGGGGTCCACGGGCCCCAGGTCGTGAGGTCGTACGTCCAGGTCACCAGCGCCTTCGCGCCGCACGCGCGGGCCGTCGTCCGGGTCGTCCCGTCGTACGCGCCGTACGGCGGGCGCAGCAGGCGCGGCCCGTCGCCGAACTGGGCCAGGTGCCGGTCGCGGGCCCCGCAGACCTCCGCCCGCTGGCCGGCGGCGTCGAGGGTGGTCAGGTCCGGGTGGCCGACGCTGTGGTTCTCGACCCGGGAGCGGCCCTGGTCGAGCAGGGTGTGGAAGTAGCCGGAGTCGTACGCGTAGGCGCCGGGGAGCAGGAAGAGCGAGGCGGGCACCCGGCGGTCGAGCAGCAGCCGCGCCGCCGCCGGGTCGTGGTTCCAGCCGTCGTCGATGGTGATGAAGACGACCGGGTCGGTGGTCTCGACGTGGGAGACCACCGGGACGGGCTCGGGCCAGGCCGCCTCCGGGGCGGCGTGCGCGGGTCCCGTGACCGCGCCGAGGAGCGCGAGGGGGACGAGGGCGGCGAGCGCGGCACGCACGGCGTGACGCAGACGGAGTCTCGGCATGGCCGCATCATTGGCCTAGACCAACTCCCGTGTCAATGGTCCGAGTTGCCCCGTCCGCGCCCCGCGCGCACGCGCCGCCCACCGCCCTCGACCGGACGCCGTCACTCCGAGAGGACGGCCCTCAACTGCTCCAGACCCCAGTCCAGATCCTCCTTCGAGATCACCAGCGGTGGCGCGATCCGGATCGTCGAACCGTGCGTGTCCTTCACCAGCACCCCGCGCTCCATCAGCCGCTCCGAGATCTCCCGGCCCGTGCCCCGCGACGGCACGATGTCCACCCCGGCCCACAGGCCCCGCCCGCGCACCGCCTCCACCGCGCCACCGCCCACGAGCAGCCCCAGCTCGGCGTGGAGGTGCTCGCCCAGCTCCGCCGCCCGCTCCTGGTACTCGCCCGTCCGCAGCATCGCGATCACCTCCAGGGCCACCGCGCACGCCAGCGGGTTCCCGCCGAACGTCGAGCCGTGCTCACCCGGCCGGAACACCCCGAGGACGTCACGGTCGGCGACCACCGCCGACACCGGCACCACCCCGCCGCCCAGCGCCTTCCCCAGGACGTACACGTCGGGGACCACGCCCTCGTGCTCGCACGCGAACGTCCGCCCCGTCCGGCCCAGGCCCGACTGGATCTCGTCCGCCATGAACAGCACGTTCCGCCGGCGCGTCAGCTCCCGCACCCCCGCCAGATAGCCGGCCGGCGGGACGAGCACCCCCGCCTCGCCCTGGATCGGTTCCAGCAGCACCGCCACCGTGTTCTCCGTGACGGCCGCCTCCAGGGCCGTCAGGTCCCCGTACGGCACGATCTCGAACCCCGGCGTGTACGGGCCGAAGTGGTCCCGTGCCTCGTGGTCCGTGGAGAAGCTGACGATCGTCGTCGTCCGGCCGTGGAAGTTGTTCCCGGCGACCACGATCTTCGCGTGCCCGTCCGGCACGCCCTTCACCTCGTAGCCCCACTTCCGGGCGGTCTTCACGGCCGTCTCGACCGCCTCCGCCCCCGTGTTCATCGGCAGCACGGCCTCCTTCCCGCACAGCTCCGCGAGCTGCGCGCAGAACTCGGCGAAGCGGTCGTGGTGGAACGCCCGGGACGTCAGCGTCACCCGCTCCAGCTGCGCCTTCGCGGCGTCGATCAGACGCCGGTTGCCGTGCCCGAAGTTGAGCGCCGAGTACCCGGCGAGCATGTCGAGATAGCGGCGGCCCTCGACATCGGTCATCCAGGCGCCGTCCGCCGAGGCGACGACGACCGGAAGGGGGTGGTAGTTGTGCGCGCTGTGCGCGTCCGCGGAAGCGATCGCGTCTTCTGTCCTCGACACGGGATCTCCGTTCGTCCTGCGGCTCGGGGGGTACGTGTGGCCCCTTTCTTATCGTCGCTCGGATGCCGGACGGGGAAACCTCGACGACGGCGCGCCCGCTACTGTGGAAACACGCACGGCGACTGGCGTACGGGGAAGCGACCCCGGGGGAGCCGCGCGCGCTCCACCACACGAGGTGCCGCTCGCCTGGGCATCACGGGCCCCAGGTCCCGTGCGCACCTCAGCCCCGGGACCGTTCCGCCGAACGCCCGGAGGACATCACCATGACCACCCCGCAGCAGCACCCCGCCCTCGCCGCGGCCGACCCCGAACTCGCCGCCCTCGTCGGCGCCGAGGAACAGCTCCAGGGCGAGACCCTGCGCCTCATCCCCAGCGAGAACTACGTCTCCGCCGCCGTGCTCGAAGCCTCCGGCACCGTCCTCCAGAACAAGTACAGCGAGGGCTACCCCGGGCGCCGCTACTACGAGGGCCAGCAGAACATCGACCAGGTCGAGACCCTCGCCGTCGAGCGCGCCAAGGCCCTCTTCGGCGTCGACCACGCCAACGTCCAGCCCTACTCCGGCTCCCCGGCCAACCTCGCCGTCTACCTCGCCTTCGCCCAGCCCGGCGACACCGTCATGGGCATGGCCCTGCCGATGGGCGGCCACCTCACCCACGGCTGGGGCGTCTCCGCCACCGGCAGCTGGTTCCGCGGCGTCCAGTACGGCGTACGCCACGACACCGGCCTCGTCGACTTCGACGAGGTCCGCGAACTGGCCCTCAAGGAGCGTCCGAAGGTCATCTTCTGCGGCGGCACCGCGCTGCCCCGCACCATCGACTTCGCCGCCTTCGGCGAGATCGCCCGCGAAGCCGGCGCCGTGCTCGTCGCCGACGTCGCCCACATCGCCGGCCTCATCGCCGGCGGCGCCCACCCGTCCCCGGTCGGGCACGTGGACGTCATCTCCACGACCACCCACAAGACCCTCCGCGGCCCGCGCGGCGCCATGCTCATGTCCCGCGAGGAGTACGCCAAGGCGCTCGACAAGGCCGTCTTCCCCGGCCTCCAGGGCGGCCCCCACAACCAGACCACCGCGGCCATCGCCGTCGCCCTGCGCGAGGCGTCCCAGCCCTCCTTCCGCGACTACGCCCACGCCGTCGTCGCCAACGCCAGGGCCCTCGCCGAGGCGCTCCTCGCGCGCGGCTTCGACCTGGTCTCCGGCGGCACCGACAACCACCTGATCCTGATGGACCTGACCCCCAAGCAGGTCCCCGGCAAGATCGCCGCGAAGGCCCTCGACCGGGCGGGCATCGTCGTCAACTACAACACCGTCCCCTACGACACCCGGAAGCCCTTCGACCCGTCCGGCATCCGCATCGGCACCCCCTCCCTCACCTCCCGCGGCCTCCGCACGGAGCACATGGCCCAGGTCGCCGAGTGGATCGACCGCGGTGTCACCGCCGCCGGCACCGGCGACGAGGACGCCCTCCTCGCCCTCCGCGCCGAGGTCTCCGACCTCATGACCGCCTACCCGGCCCCCGGCCTCCCGACCTGACCACCCCACGCCCCGGACCGCCCCCCACGGCCCGGCGCCCTGACTCACGGCCCGGAGCGCCTGACCCCCGGCCCGGCGCCCTGACCCGCGGCCCGGCGCCCTGACCCGCGGCGCCCGGAGCCTGACCCCCGCCCCGGCGCCCTGACTCACGGCCCGGCGCCTGACCCCCGGCCCGTCCGCCCGTCAGCCCGTCGACTCGGCGGTGCGGCGGGCCCGTTCCAGGTCCGGTATGCCTTCCAGGCGGAAGGTGAGGGCGCCCCCGTTCCTCGTCCAGAGGAGCGTGGGGCCCGCCGTGCGGACCTCATGGGTCCAGGCCGCGCCGGCGCCGTCCGTCATCGGGAAGGTGAGCAGGTGGGGGGCGGCGAACCAGTAGCCCTGCCCGCCGTCCGGGAGGTCCACCCACTGGGGCGGCGTCCGCACCTGCTTGGCGAAGCCGATGTCCAGGCGGGCCGGGAACTCGTCGAGCCGGACGGTCCGCTCCCCGTCACGCCAGCACAGGCCGATCACCGCCCGGCCCCGCGCGGCCGAGCCCGTCACCACGACCGCGTCCGGCGCGCCCAGCGCCTCCGGTATCAGCGGCTCGAAGCCCGCGAGCCGCCCGGCGTCCGCCAGGGGCACCGGCCGGGGGCAGCCGGGCACCGCGCCGCCGGCCGGCACGTGCGCGTCCGGGTCGTACCGCACGGCGACCCCGCCGAAGCCGAACCAGTCCGCGACTGTCGCGCGCACCGGCGGGGTGAGCGCCAGCACGATCAGCACCCCGGTGAACCCCGCCACCAGCGCGCGCCACCGCTCGCGCGCCCGTCCGCGCACCGATGCCCACCACCGCGACCGGACCGGCGAAGGCTCCGGCACCGGCGTCGGCACGTGCTCGGCGAGGAGCTGCGCGAGCACCCGCTCGGCCATCGACTCGCCGTCCACGTCCGGCACCCGCAGCCGCCGCCCCAGCTCCCTCAGCTCGTCCGGCAGACCCTCGTCAGCCACGCCCCCCACCTCCCTCCGTGCCTTGGTCCAGCACGCGTCCCAGCTTCTTCAGCGCCCGGCTCAGCCGGGACTTCACCGTCCCCCTCGGCCAGCCGAGGGCCACGGCCGTCTCCGTCTCGTCGAGTTCCAGGAGATAGCGGTGGATCACCACCTGCCGGTGGTCCTCGGCGAGACCGTCCAGGGCCTCCCACAGCCGCCGGCTCCGCTCCCGCTCCTCGGCCGCGACCGCGGGGTCCGCCGACTCCGGTATCAGCGGCTCGGCGCCGAGCAGATCCGCCTCCCGGTCGTGGACGGCACGCTGCCGACCCGCCGAGCGCACTGTGTTCCTGGTCTCATTGGCGACGATCCGCAGCAGCCACGGCCGGAACGCCGAACCCTCCCGGAAACGCCCCAGCGACCGGTACGCCTTGAAGAACGCCTGCTGCACCACGTCCTCGGCCTCAGGACCTGCGCCGCACGCCACCGCCGCCCTCAGCGCCACCGGCGTGTGCGCGCGGACCAGCTCCGCGTACGCCTCCGGCTCCCCGGCGCGCACCCGTGCGATCACCACGGCCTCGTCGTCGACCAGGCCCCCCTCCCGCGTCCTCACACTCTTGATACACCGGTCGACGGGGATCGGTTCCCACACCTGAGAGAATGATGTGCATGGCCTCTGACAGTCCCCGCGTGCTCTCCGGAATCCAGCCCACCGCAGGCTCGTTCCACCTCGGCAACTACCTCGGCGCCGTCCGCCAGTGGGTCGCCCTCCAGGAGACCCACGACGCCTTCTACATGGTCGTCGACCTGCACGCCATCACGGTCCCGCAGGACCCCGCGGCGCTGCGTGCGAACACCCGGCTCGCCGCCGCCCAGCTGCTCGCGGCCGGCCTCGACCCCGAGCGCTGCACCCTCTTCGTCCAGAGCCACGTCCCCGAGCACGCGCAGCTCGGCTGGGTCATGAACTGCCTCACCGGCTTCGGCGAGGCCTCCCGCATGACCCAGTTCAAGGACAAGTCCGCCAAGCAGGGCGCCGACCGCGCCACGGTGGGCCTGTTCACGTACCCGATCCTCCAGGTCGCCGACATCCTGCTCTACCAGGCCCACGAGGTCCCGGTCGGCGAGGACCAGCGCCAGCACATCGAGCTGACCCGCGACCTCGCGGAGCGCTTCAACAGCCGCTTCGGCGAGACGTTCACGATCCCCAAGCCGTACATCCTCAAGGAGACGGCGAAGATCTACGACCTCCAGGACCCGACGATCAAGATGAGCAAGTCGGCCTCCACGCCGAAGGGCCTCATCAACCTCCTGGACGACCCGAAGGTCACCGCGAAGAAGGTCAAGAGCGCAGTCACCGACACCGACACGGTGATCCGCTTCGACCCGGAGAACAAGGCCGGCGTCTCCAACCTGCTCACGATCATGTCCACGCTCACGTCCACCTCCGTCGCGGATCTGGAGAAGAGCTACGAGGGCAAGATGTACGGCGCGCTGAAGACGGATCTGGCCGAGGTCATGGTGGACTTCGTCACGCCCTTCCGGGCCCGCACCCAGGAATACCTGGACGACCCGGAGACGCTGGACTCGGTCCTGGCCAAGGGAGCGGAGAAGGCACGGGCCGTCGCGGCCGAGACGCTGGCCCGGACGTACGACCGGATGGGCTTCCTGCCCGCCAAGCACTGAGTCCAAGGACCCTGGCCACGAGGGTGGTGCAGGCCGCACACTGGCGGCTGCACCACCACCGCACACAAGTCGACCGACGACGGAGGAGAACGACGTGGGGACCGTAACGCTCGGCGTTTCGATCGCGGTCCCGGAGCCCTACGGCAGCCTGCTCCAGGAGCGGCGCGCCGGCTTCGGGGACCCTGCCGCGTACGGCATTCCCACGCACGTCACGCTCGTCCCGCCGACCGAGGTCGCCGAGGAGCGGCTGCCGGCGATCGAGGCGCACCTGGCCGGTGTCGCCGCCGAGCACCAGCCGTTCCCGGTGCGCCTGAAGGGCACCGGGACGTTCCGCCCGCTGTCGCCGGTCGTCTACGTGAAGCTGAAGGAGGGCGTCGCCTCCTGCAACCGGCTCCAGCACCGGATCCGGGACGAGGCCGGGCCGCTCGTGCGCGACCTCCAGTTCCCGTACCACCCGCACGTCACCGTGGCGCACGGCATCTCCGAGGAGGGGATGGACCGGGCGTTCGAGGAGCTCGCGGGCTACGAGGCGGCCTGGACCTGCCGCTCCTTCGCCCTGTACGAGCAGGGCCCGGACGGCGTGTGGCGGAAGCTGTACGACTACCAGTTCGGCAGCGGCCGCCCGATTCCCGCCGTCCCCAGCCAGGGCGGCAGCCCGGTCGACGCCCCGGCGGCCACCCCCGCGGGCTGACCACCCCCGCCGACCGTCACACCGGCAGCCGCCCGTCACACCGGCAGGCTGCCGCCACCCTGCCCCCGCCCGTCACCCCGCCCCCGCCCGTCACACCGGCAGGCGCCGGAAGAGCGGCCTCGGCAGGTGTCGTACGGCCGCCGTCACCATCCGCAGCGCCCCCGGCGCCCAGACCGTCTCCGAGCGGCGCCGCAGCCCCAGCTCGATGGCGCTCGCGACGGCCTCCGGGGTCGTGGCGAGGGGCGCGGCCGGGAGCCCGGCGGTCATCTTCGAGCGCACGAACCCGGGGCGTACGACCATGACGCGCGCGCCGGTGCCGTGCAGCGCGTCCCCGAGGCCCTGGGCGAACGCGTCGAGCCCCGCCTTCGACGAGCCGTAGATGAAGTCGGCGCGGCGGGCCCGCTCGCCCGCCACCGAGGAGAGCACGACGAGCGAGCCGTGCCCCTGCGCCTGGAGCGCACCGGCGCACACCAGGCCCGCCGAGACGGCGCCCGTGAAGTTGGTCTGGACGACCCGGGCGGCGGCGACCGGGTCGGACTCGTCGCGCGCCTGGTCGCCGAGGACCCCGAAGGCGAGCAGCACCATGTCGATGGGGCCCTCGGTGAAGACCTTCCCGAGCCGCTCCTCGTGCGACTCGGTGTCGAGCGCGTCGAACGGCACGATGCGGACGTCGGCCCCGAGCCGGCGCAGCGAGTCCGCGGCGGCCGCCAGGGCGGGGGAGGGGCGGCCGGCCAGCCAGACCGTCCGGGTGCGCCGGGCGATCAGCCGGCGGGCGGTCGCGAGCCCGATCTCGGAGGTGCCGCCGAGGACGAGCAGGGACTGCGGGAGGCCGGATGCGTCCTTCATGGTGGGTGCTCCTCAGGGGGCGGGACGGCGGGACAGGTCCGGGCCGAGGGGCGAACGGGAGCCGTTCGCGACAGCCATGGGGGTGACCGTATAGCCGCCTCTGTCGCATATGGCGGCATTGCTCCGGGATGTCGGTCGTGGTTCTGCGCGCCGCGGCGGGGGATTCTCGTATTCAGGTCATCTCTCGGATCAAGGGGCATGCGTACGACATGGACTGGCTGACCAAGCTCCCCGTCATCGGCCCCGCGGCCACCCGACTGATGCGGACCCACGCGTGGCGCTCGTACGAGACGCTCGCCGAGGCCCACTGGAGCCGGCTCGCCGCAGCGATCACCTTCCTCTCCTTCCTCGCGCTCTTCCCGCTGATCACCGTCGCCGCAGCGATCGGTGCCGCGCTCCTCTCCGAAGACCAGCTCGACCGGATCGAGGAGAAGGTCTCGGACCAGGTGCCCGGCATCTCGGACCAGCTCGACATCGGGGGCCTCGTCGCCAACGCGGGCACCATCGGACTCGTCGCCGGCGCCATCCTGCTCGTCACCGGCGTCAGCTGGATCGG
This sequence comes from Streptomyces sp. LMG1-1-1.1, assembly GCF_040815545.1. NCBI lineage: Bacteria > Bacillati > Actinomycetota > Actinomycetes > Kitasatosporales > Streptomycetaceae > Streptomyces > Streptomyces sp. LMG1-1-1.1. The sequence continues at coordinate 12,040 of NZ_JBFPNH010000059.1, forward strand.
CTCGATGCGGGAGTGCCTGCGCGCGGTGTGGGGGCTCGACGACATCGAGGGCAACCCGGTCCTGCTCAAGGGCAAGGACGCGCTCATCCTCGTCGGACTCGGCGGTGTCGCCCTGGCCTCGCTCGCCGCGTCCTGGCTCGGCTCCACCGCGGTCGGCTGGAGCGCCGACCGGATCGGCATCTCCGGCGACGGGGCGGGCGGCTTCCTCCTCCAGGCCGCCGCCGTCCTCGTCGGCGTCGTCGCCGACTTCCTGATCCTGCTGTACGTGCTGACGCTGCTGCCCGGGGTCCAACCGCCCCGGCGCCGGCTCGTGGTGGCGGCGCTCATGGGCGCGGTCGGTTTCGAGCTGCTCAAGCTGCTGCTCGGCGGCTACATGAAGGGGGTCGCGGCGAAGTCGATGTACGGCGCGTTCGGCGTCCCGGTCGCCCTGCTGCTGTGGATCAACTTCACCGCGAAACTGCTGCTGTACTGCGCGGCTTGGACGGCTACGGGTTCGTCTTCGCGGACGTCGGAGGCTTCCCCGACGTCCGAGTCCCCTGAGCCGTCCCGGACTCCAGGGGCTTCCCCGACCCCGGAGCCTCCTGAGCCGTCGCCGACCCCTGAGCCGTCGCAGACTCCTGAGCCGTCGCAGACTCCTGAGCCGTCGCAGACTCCTGAGCCTCCCCGGTCTCCTGAGCCTCCCCGGTCTCCTCGGTCGTAGCGGTCGCCTGGGCCTCCTCGCTCTCCGTGGCCTTCCGGTCGTCCGGGGAGCGGCGGCGGAGTGCCCCCGACGCGGCCAGCGGCCAGCGGCGGTTGACGAGGAAGACCGCGGCGGCGAGGAGCACCAGGACGCCGCCCGCCACGCCGAGCGCGATGCCGACACCGCCGGACTTGCCCGCGGCGGCGGTCTCGGCCGGGGCGTTCTTGCCGGGGGCCGGGGCCGGCGCCGTGCCGTCGTCGGGGGCGGCCGACTCCGTACGGGCCGACCGCGGCGGCACGAGCTCGCCCACCGGTGTCACCTTCCCGGACGCGGCGAAGCCCCAGTCGAGCAGCCGGGCGGTCTCCCGGTAGACCGCGTGCTGCTCCTTCGAGGACGGGTTCATGACGGTGACGAGCAGTACCTTGCCGTTCCGCTCGGCCACGCCCGTGAAGGTGGCACCCGCGTGCGTGGTGTTGCCGTTCTTGACCCCGGCGATGCCCTGGTACGGGGCGACGCCGAGGTCGCCGGTGAGGAGCCGGTTGGTGTTCTGGATCTCGAAGGTCTCGCGCTTCTTGCCCGGCTTGGCCTCGCCGGGGAAGGCGGCGCGCGGCGTGGCGGCGTACTCGCGGAAGTCCGGCTTCTGCATGCCGCTGCGGGCGATCAGTGTCAGGTCGTACGCGGAGGACACCTGGCCCGGGGCGTCGTAGCCGTCCGGGGTGACGACGTACGTGTCGAGCGCCTGGAGCTCGGCCGCGCGGTCGTTCATGTCGGCCACGGTCTGCTTCAGGCCGTTGTTCATGCTGGTCAGGACGTGGACAGCGTCGTTGCCGGAGCGGAGGAAGACGCCGAGCCACAGGTCGTGGACGCTGTAGGTCTGCTTCTCCTTGATGCCGACCAGGCTGGAACCCTCTCCTATCCCGGCCATGTCCGCACTGGTGACCAGGTGGTTCTGCGTCCGGGGGAACTTCGGCAGCAGGGTGTCCGCGAAGAGCATCTTGAGGGTGGAGGCCGGGGCGAGCGGCCAGTGCGCGTTGTGCGAGGCGAGGACGGCGCCGGTCTCGGCGTCCGCGACGATCCAGGAGCGCCCGGACAGCTCCTTCGGCAGCACGGGGGCGCCGGGGCCCAGCTTCACCTGCGTGCCCGGCTGCCCGAGCAGCGGGCCGCCGAGCCCGGACATCGCGGCGGGGGGCTTGGGCTGCTTGTCCTTGTCGTCCGCCCAGGCGGGAGGTGCGCCGGTGACGAGGGGCAGGAGCACGGCAGCGGCGACCGCGCACGCGGTCTTCTTCGAAGCAGACACGGTCGAGAACGTACAGGTACGGAACAGGTATCCGAACCCCACCGGGCGGTTCGTCCGGGCTCGTCCACCCGGACGCGGGGCCGGAGAGGCGGACGGTGATACTGGGGCCATGAAGCTCAGCCGCCGCGTCTCCTGGTTCCTGCTCGCCTTCGGGGTGTGGAGCTGGTTCATCTGGATCACCTTCGTCAAGAACCTCTGGAAGGACGGGAGCGGCCTCGCGTTCGACGACGCGGGCGACCCGACGGCCTACTTCTGGGTTCATCTGCTGCTCGCCGTCACGTCCTTTGTCCTGGGGACGGTGATCGGGGTGATCGGGTTGCGCGGAGTGCGCGCCGGGCGCCGCGACGACGGTCACACCGTCTGACCGTCCGCACGGCGCTCGAAGAAGGGGGTTCGGGGCGTGGTCGCCTTCCTGCTGGTCCTGGTCGTGGTCCTCGCGCTGCTGGGCACGGTCCACTGGTACGTGTGGCGTCGCCTCGTGCGGGACGTGACCGCGCCCGGGAGCGTGCCGCGCCGCCTGGGCACGGCCGTCCTGGTGGCGCTGCCGCTGCTCTCGCTCGCCGCGCTGGTCTCCGCCCGCGCGGGCGCCCCCTTCGTCCTCCAGCAGGCCGTCGCCTGGCCGGGGTTCCTGTGGCTGGCCGTGCTCCTCTACGTGACCCTGGCGCTGGCCGTGGGCGAGGCCGTCCGCCCCGCCCTGCGCGCCTGGCTCACCCGCCGCGCGGCGACCGCGGCCCCGGCGGAGCCCGTACCGGCATCGGCCGCCGACCCGGCGGAGCCTGTACCGGCATCGGCCGCCGACCCGGCGGAGCCCGTACCACCGGCGGCCGGCAACCCGGCGGAGCCCGTACCGGCGTCGGCCGGCGACCCGGCGGAGCCCGTATCCGCGCCGGTGACGGTGACGGTGCCGGTGGAGGGGCCCGGCCCCGCCGAGGTCTCGCGGCGCCTGTTCGTCTCGCGGGTGGTCGCCGGGTCGGCGGCCGCCGTGGCGATCGGGACCGTGGGGTACGGCACGTACGGCGTCCTGCGCGGCCCGCGGCTCAAGCGGGTGACCGTCCCGCTGGCCAAGGTGCCGCGGGCGGCGCACGGGTACCGGATCGCGGTCGTCTCGGACATCCACCTGGGGCCGATCCTGGGCCGCGCGCACACCCAGCGGATCGTGGACACGATCAACTCGGCCCAGCCCGACCTGATCGCGGTCGTCGGCGACCTCGTCGACGGCACCGTCGAGAACCTCGGCCCGGCCGCGGAGCCGCTCGCCCGGCTCCGGGCCCGTCACGGCTCGTTCTTCGTGACCGGCAACCACGAGTACTTCTCGGGTGCCGACGCCTGGGTCGACCACGTCCGCGAACTCGGCCTGCGCCCGCTGCGCAACGAGCGGGTGGAGATCGCGGCGGGCTTCGACCTGGCGGGCGTCGACGACGTGGCCGGGGAACGCGAGGGCCAGGGCCCCGACTTCGTTCGGGCCCTCGGCGACCGCGACCGGGCCCGTGCCGCGGTCCTGCTGGCGCACCAGCCGGTCGTCGTCCACGACGCGGTGCGCCACGGCGTGGACCTCCAGCTCTCCGGGCACACGCACGGCGGCCAGCTCTGGCCGGGCGAGTACCTCGCGGAACTGGCCAACCCGACCGTCGCGGGGCTCGAACGCTACGGCGACACGCAGCTGTACGTCTCGCGGGGCGCGGGCGCGTGGGGGCCGCCGGTCCGGGTCGGGGCGCCGTCCGACATCACGATCGTCGAACTCGCCTCGAAACAGGCCTAACCGGTACCGGTCACTCCCTGCTGCGAGACCGATACGTGCTGCTCATCGACTTAAATTCTCATATCCCGGACATATACCTGTCGTGTGAAAGTTTTCTCTTCCACTTGTGAAACCGGTGTGATGGGATGACGCCATCGCGGCGTGATCGGGGGTTCGTCGCTTCTGGGGTGGCACCAAATGAAGGAAGCACGGCAATGCGGTCGACGGTCCGTCTGCGGATCCTCATCACTTGTGGAGTACTGGTGGCCGCCGGAGTGGGGGGCTGGCAACTACTGCCCTCCGACGACGGCCGGACCGATCCGATCACTGTCGGCACGACCGACGAGGTCACTTCACTGGACCCGGCCGGCGCCTACGACGCCGGTTCATGGGCCATGTACAGCAACGTCTTCCAGTCGCTGCTGACGTTCAAGCCGGGCTTCAGTGCCCCGGTCCCCGACGCCGCCGAGAGCTGCAAGTTCGTGGGCACCAGGCTCACGACGTACCAGTGCACGCTCCGCGACGACCTGTCGTTCTCCAACGGGCGGAAGGTGACCGCCGAGGACGTCAAGTACTCCTTCGAGCGCATGCTGCGGATCAAGACGGACGTCGGCCCTCAGCCGCTGTTCCCGACGCTCAAGAGCGTCACGGCCGACGGGCGCAACGTCACGTTCAACCTGAGCGGCCGTGACGCCACGTTCCCGCTGAAGCTGGCCACGGGCGCCGGGTCGATCGTCGACAGCAGCCAGTACCCGGCGAAGGCCCTGCGCGCCGGCAACGCGGTGGACGGCTCGGGTCCGTACGTCCTGAAGGAGTACAAGGAGGGCGAGTCCGCCCGCCTCGAACCCAACCCGAACTACAAGGGCGCCGTCACCAAGACCGGCCGCCCGATCGTCGTGAAGTACTTCGGCCAGTCCACCGACCTCGCCGCCGCGTGGAAGGCGAAGGAGGTCCAGGTGACGCACCGGCAGCTCCCGCCGGACTACCTGTCGACCCTGGAGACCGGGGACGGGACCCGCGTCACCGAGGCGGAGAGCGCCGAGATCCGCAACATCAACTTCAACGTGCGGCCCGGCTCGCCGATGGCGAACAAGGCCGTCCGGCAGGCGGTCGCCGCCGTCATCGACCGCCCGGCGATCACCACGAGCGCCTACAAGGGCACGGTCGAGCCGCTGTACTCCCTCATCCCCCAGGGGTTCGTGGGCCACAGCACCGCGTTCTACGACGTCGACCCGGCGCCGGACGCCAAGAAGGCGAAGCGGATCCTGCGGGAGGCCGGCATCACCAAGCCGGTGAAGTTCACCTTCGGCTTCCGCAAGGACGCCACCTACGCGGCCGAGACCGCCGAGATCAAGAAGCAGCTGGAAGAGACCGGCCTGTTCAAGGTCGAGGTCATCGAGGCGACCTGGCAGAACTTCCAGAAGGGGTACGCGCGCGGCGCCTACGACGCCTACACCGTCGGCTGGCTCCCCGACTTCCCCGACTCCGACAGCTTCACCGCGCCGCTCGTCGGCACGCAGAACACGCTGCACAACGGCTTCTCCAGCAAGCACATCGACTCGCTGATCTCCTCGACGCAGCAGTACAGCGACCGGTCCCGCGCCACCGCCGACTTCCGGGAGATCCAGGACGTCGTCGCCACCGACGTCCCCCTCCTCCCGCTGTGGCAGAAGAAGGACTACGTCCTCTCCACGGAGTCCGTCGCCGGCTCCCAGTACCTCACGGACGGCACCGGCATCTGGCGCCTGTGGGAACTGATCTGGATCTAGTCCCCACCAGGCCTAGGACCCGCCCTCCGGACGGGTCCTAGGCCTTCGGCGACTTCGCGGCGGCCCGCTTGGGCATGCCGGAGGCCGCCATTCCGGCTGCCGTCGGCATGAAGTCGGAGAGCAGCTCGTGCGTCTCCTTGACCAGCGGGCGCAGGATGCGGAAGCGGGAGAGGGAGATCGCGCGGGCGGTGACCGGCGCGAGGCGCTCCACCAGGCGGCGGCTGTTGGCCGCGCCCTCGGAGCGGTCGTACACCCAGAACAGCACGAGGCCCATCTGCTGGAGCCACAGCAACTGCGGGAGGGCCTCCCTCAGTTCCGGGTCGACCTTCACCGAGGCTCCGGAGATGACCCGGCGGTGCACCTCGATCGCGGCCTCGCGCGGGCCCTCCGACTCGGGCGAGAACGGGCTGAGCGGGCTGTCCGGGTCGGCGGCGTTCTTGAAGAACTGGGCCGCGAACTCGTGGTACGGCTCCGCGATGTCCAGCCAGCCGAGGTAGACCCCGCGGATCCGTGCCGTGAGGTCCTTCTCGCCGCCCTCCAGGATGGGCTCGACGGCGGCCTGGTGCTCCTCGGCGATCCGGTCGTAGAAGCCCTGGACGAGGTGCTCCTTGGACGAGAAGTAGTAGTACGCGTTGCCGACGGAGACCCCGGCCTCCTGCGCGATGGCCCGCATCGTCGTCTTGTCGTAACCGCGCTCCTTGAACAGCCGGAGCGCGGTCTCGAGGATGAGCGTGCGGGTCTGCTCGCTCTTGGGGGCCTTCTTGTCGTCGGCCTTCTTCTCTTCGTTCACGTCCTTCACGGGGCCGAGCCTATCCGGGCGTACCGGGCACTTCGCAGGGCCCGTCCCCGCAGGACGGGCCCTTCAGGGCCGCGCGCCACTTCGCCGCCGCCAGGACCGTCGCCCGGGCGAAGGGCCACCCGGCGGGGGTGGCCAGCCAGTGGGCCGTCGGCCGGTGGTCGGCGAGCGCCCAGAGGCAGACGATCCAGGCGGCGGTCTCCCGGTAGACCTGGCCCCGGTCCCCGACCACGGTGATCTCCCGCAGGGTGGCGGCGTGGTCGAGGTCGGGGAAGCGGCGCATCGCCTCCTGCGACCCGGCGGGGACGAGGTCGAGCGGGACGAGCCGCCGCTGGCGCAGCAGCCAGTGCCTGAGGTGCACGCAGAGCGGGCACTCGGCGTCGTACAGCACGGTCAGGTGACCCACGGGGGTCCTCGGCGCGGTCGGGGCCGGCACGGTGTCTCCCGCCGCTCAGCGCTGGGGTGCCGGCGGGGCCCAGGGGCCGCCCCGGGGGGTCGCGGTCCAGCCCTGCGGGCCGACCGGCGGCACCTGCTCGCGCTCCATGACCCCGCGCCGGCGGATCTTGTTGAGCACGTACACGTTCCCGAGGTGCATGACGCCGAGGACCAGCAGGACGACGCCGAGCTTGACGGACAGGGCCTCGAAGAGCGAGCGGGCGTCGAGGACGGCGTCGTCCTGGCTCAGATAGAGCGCGACGAAGCCGAAGTTGACGAGGTAGAAGCCGACCACCAGGAGGTGGTTGACCGCTTCCGCGAGCTTCTCGTTCCCGTGCAGGACGTCCGCGAGGAAGATCTTCCCGTTGCGGCTGAGCGTCCGTGCGACCCAGATGGTGAGGGCCACGCTGATCAGCAGGTAGGCGATGTACGCGACGACAGTGAGGTCCATGCCCCACCTCCCTTGAACACGTTCAAAAGCTGACGGGTATGACTGTAGACCCATCTTTGAACGTGTTCAAGCGGCCGGGGTAATAGCGATGGCCAAAGGTTTGTCCGGCACGTAGGGTCGGTCGAATGACGCTCTCTCATGACCTGGCCGGACACGGCCCTTCGACCGTCGTCCTGCTGCACTCCGGGGTCTGCGACCGCCGGATGTGGGACGGACAGTTCACCGCACTCGCCGAGGCCGGACACCGGGTCGTCCGCTGCGACCTCCGCGGCTTCGGCGACAGCCCGATGGACGCCGCGCACACCCACGCCGACGACGTACGGGACCTCCTCGACCACCTCGGAGCCGACCGCGCCGCCGTCGTCGGCTCCTCCTTCGGCGGCCGCGTCGCCCTGGAGTTCGCCGCCCGTCACCCCGACCGGGTCACCGCCCTCGCACTGCTCGGCTCCGGCATCCCCGGCATGGAACCCAGCGCCGAACTGCGCGCCTGGGGCGCCCGCGAGGACGCCATGATCGAGGCCGGCGACATCGACGCCGCCGTCGAGCTCAACGTCGACACCTGGGTCGGCCCCGAGGCCGGACCGGCCGACCGCGCCCTCGTCCGGGAGGCGCAGCGGCACATCTTCGACGTCCAGCTCGCCGCCCCCGAGGCGCACCACCCCGTCAACCCCGGGGTCACCAAGGACGAGCTCGCCCGCATCCAGGTGCCGGCCCTCGTGGCCGTCGGCGCCCACGACCTGCCCGACTTCCGGGCCGTCGCCGCCGAACTCGCCGGCCTCCTCCCCGCCGCCCGCTCCCTCGAACTCGACTGGGCCGGCCACCTTCCCGCCCTGGAGCGCCCGGAGGAGACCGCCCGCCTGCTCATCGCCTTCCTCGCGGAGACGGCGGGGACGACAGGGACGACGGAACCGACGGAAGCGACGGACACGGGAGACGTGACCGGCGCGACCGACCCGGCCGACGCGGTGGGCGCCGAGGCCGCGGCCCGCTGACCCGCCGCGCGGGCGGGCCCGGCCTCAGCCCCGCCGTATCCGCGCGGCGAGCACCGGATCGGTGATCCGGTCGTCGGCGGCGAGCAGGACGGCCTTCGACAGGATCACCGAGAGCATCCCGCCGTCCTCCTCGAACGGCAGGAACACCCTCCCGCCGTCCCGCGCCGCACGGTCCGCGTCGACGGGCAGGTACGTGTCCGACGGCTCCATCAGCACGCTCCCCGAGCCCAGATGGATCCGGTACGCCCGCACCTCGCCCCGGACCCGCAGGAAACGGTCGGTCAGCTCCGCCCGGTCCGCGATCCCGGTCCGCGGCAGGAGCCGGGCCAGCGCCTCGCGCCGGATCCGGGCCGGCTCCGACAGCTCGCCGAACGCCCAGCGCTCCCGGTACCCGTCGTGGGTGCGGTCCTCCCCGCGGTCCCGCCAGTCCGGGTCCGCACCGATCGACGCCACGCCCACGAACAGGTCGACGTCCCGGAGCGCCTCGGACAGCACGAGCGCCGGTACGTCGGCGAGGACGGCCTCCGTCCAGGCACCCCGCGCGCCCGCCGCGCCGGACCGGCGCTCGAACCGCACCCGGTCCGTCGCGCAGAGCAGGGCCACCCCGTCGCGGCTCACCCCCTCGTCGACCAGCTCCACGAAGAAGCGCGCCCGCCAGTGGGTCCCCGCGCCGGCCGGGAGGTTCCCCGGCACCGGCAGCTCCTTCACCATCTCCGAGGACGCGCCGTCCGAGAAGTACCCCAGGTGGTCACCGGCCCAGCCGCGCTCGGCCATCAACGCCCGTGCCTGCCCGTACCGCAGCACGTGCCCCGCGAAGCGGTTCGTGTACGAGCCGGCCGCCGGCTCCTCCGGAAGCGGCCGGTAGACCTCGCGGAACACCTGCTTGAACGGCTGCCGCTCCTCCCGCACCGCCACCTCGGCCCGCCACTCGGCCACCTCGTCCGCGTCGGCCCGCAGCGGATGCCACAGCCGCAGCAGGGCACCCGGGCCGACCGGGCGGGCGGTGCCGTCCGCACCCGCGAGCGCCCAGCCGCCCCCGGTCCGCTCGGGCAGCCCGGCCGTCCACCGCCCGTCGCCGTCCTCCGAGCCGTCCTCCGGAACGTCCTCCGGGCCGTCCTCCGCGACCTCCCAGAGGAGGGCCCGGGCCACCGCCCCGGTGACCGGATGGTCCACGTAGTACCGCTGCCAGTCCTCCGCCGGCCGGCGCGTCCCCGCCGCCAGGTGCTCCTCAAGACGCGACCGCTCGGCGGCGACGAGCGCCCGGAGCTCCTTGAGCCCGGCCCTGACCCGCTGGAGGGCCTCCGCGTGCCCCTCCCGGACGGCCCGGGGCGCGGTCTTCAGGACCTGCCCCTCGGGGCCGCGGAAGGTCAGCACGACCGTGCCGGGCTCCCGTACCGCGAGCTCCGCCGTGTACGCGCCGAGCGCCTCCTCCCGGATCCCGCGCCCGTCGAGCCCGAGCGTCGGCACCCCGCGCTCGCGGAGCATCGACGGCGTGACGCCCGAGCGCGCGGCGACGGCTTCGAGGGCCTTGGCGATCCCCTTGGCCACCGTGCGGTTGCGCACCCGCTTCGGCAGCCTCCCGAGCCACTGCACGGCCTCCTCGCCCCGCGCGCCCCCGCACTCGCCGAGCACGGCGACGGCCGCGGTCGCCAGCGGCTGACTGCGGCAGGTGCCCCCGGACCCGCCGAGCCCCGTACCCGCGTGGAGCGCGACGGCCCCGACGAGCGGCACCACCCAGTCGGCGTCCACGTCGAGTGCCGCCCACAGCACCCTCTGACCAGAGAGGTGTTGGCCGCGTCGGCCAGGGTCGGTATCCCCGCCCGGTACGGATCGGGGTCGTTGACGAGGTGCGCGGGCTGCGCGGCGATCCCTTCGAGGAGTCGCCGCACCACCTCCGCCCCGGCCTCGGCCCGCGCGAGCCGGGCGGCGGACTCCTTCCGCCACGCCTTGGTCGCCCGGGGCCGGTCCATCCGGGCGCAGTGCGTGAGGAACTCCGCCACCTCGGCGCCGGCCAGCAGGTCCCGGTGCGCGGACCGCATCGCCGGGCCGTAGTCGTCGAGACCGTCCAGGACATGACGGGGCAGCAGCCCCGGATCGACGCGCACCTCGCGCCGCAGCAGGTCGTCCATCCTGTCCCGGAGCAGGCTGAACTCGTCGGCCCGGTAGACCCGCAGGGCCTCGGCCATCGCGCGCAGGACCCGCAGGCGGGGCCGGTCGAAGTCCCCGGCCTGGTCCGCCGCCGCGAGGGCGATCGGCACCAAGGCGAGGAACGAAGCCCGCAGTTCGTGCGGTGCGACCTCCGCGTCCCTCCCGAGCAGCCGGGCGAGCAGGAGGTCCGCCTCCGCGACCGACCAGCCGAGGTCCCGGCGGGCCAGGGCGGCAAGCGCGGGCCGCGCCACCTCCTCGTCCGACCGCCGGCACACCCGGCGGTGCAGCGCGAGCGCGGCCGCGCGCGTCCCTTCCGCGTCAAGGGAGTCGAGGAACTCCCCGAGCGCGCCCGGGACTCCGCTCCTCGCCCGCCCCAGCGCCTCGTCCAGGCCCTCGTCCAGGCCGTCGTACAGCCCCGTGCTCCCCACCCGAACCACCATGCGACGACGGTAGAGGACCCCACTGACAGCCGCCGACCGCCCTACCTGAACCGCCGCACCCCGGGGACCAGCGCCGTGCCCAGGCAGCAGCCGCCGACGACCACCGCGGCGGCGAGCAGCGGGACTTCGGGTCCCCAGGCGGAGGCGGCGAGGGGGGCCAGGGCGTAGCCCAGGGGCATCGCGGCGAGTGAGAGCAGCCAGTCGTAGGAGGTGACGCGGGCGAGCGCGTGGTCGGGTATCGCCCGCTGGACGGCGGTGGACCATACGGGGGAGAGGAATCCGAGCCCCGCCTGGGCGAGCCCGTAGGCGGCGATGGTCACCGGCGCGGGCGCGGAGACGGCGAGGAGGACCAGCGGGAGCGCGTAGGTGGCGAGTCCGAGGTTCGCGGTCAGGACCGGGCGGCGGGGGGCGAACCGGTCGGCGAGCAGGGCGCCGAGGAGGAAGCCGACGGCGCCGGTCTGGAGGAGGACGACCCAGGTGGCGGCCCCGCCGAGCCGGTGCACGGCGATGGCGGGTCCGAGGGTCGTCAGGACGGCCGCGGCCCCGTTCCAGGCGCTGTGGGCGATCAGGCTCGTCCAGTACCAGTCCCGGGAGCGGACCTCCTGCCATCCCTCGGCCAGGTCGGCGCGGAGCGAGCGGCGCGGGATCGGCACCCGCTCCACCCGTACGGCCGTCAGGAGCAGGGCGCTGACGGCGAAGGTGGCCGCGTCCAGGACGAACGCCCAGCCCGGTCCGACGGTCAGCACCAGGGTGCCCGCGAGGGCCGGCCCGGCGAGCCGGGTGGCGCTCTGGGCGACGCTCATCGCCGCGTTGGCGCGGTGCAGCGAGGCGGTCGCCACGGTTCCCTTCACCAGCGGTGATCCGGTCGGCATGGCGAAGGCCCCGGCGGCGCCGCCGACGGCCTCGGCGACCGCGAGGACGGCGAGGCTCGGGGTGCCGCCGAGCAGCTGGACGCCGACGAGGAGTTGGGTGGCGCAGCGGACGAGGTCCGTGGCCAGTGCGACGGTGCGGGCGTCGAAGCGGTCGCCGACGACGCCTCCGACGGGCAGCAGGAGCAGCTTGGGGACCATCGCGCAGCCCAGGACGAGGGCGAGGGCCGCGGTGGAGCCGGTGGCCTCCAGGACGGCGAGGGCGAGGGCGGCGGGGATGGCGGCGTCGCCGAGGAGGGAGAGGGCCCGTCCGGTGAAGAGGAGGCGGAAGGACCGGGTGCGCAGGGGGTGGGGTGCGGCCGGGGGCGCGAGGGTGTGCTCGGGGCTGGCGGGCATGCGGCCAGAGTATTTCGGTGTCGAATAATTCGTCAACGAAATACTTCCCCGTGAGGCGGCCCGCACGCCGACGTACGATCACCCCATGGCGCTCCCCGAGGAACCGCGTGCCCCCCGCGCACCCGAACCGCGTGACTGGACCGACGAGCACGTCGCCCGCTGGCAGCCCGTGCTGCCCGGCCTCGATCCGGTCGTCGAAGGCGCCGTCACCCGCATGAAGAAGCTCTCCGTCCACCTCCGCCGGGTCAGGGAGCAGTCCCTCGTCGACTTCGACCTGGAACGCCACGAGTTCGACACCCTGCACAAGCTCGCCGGCCGCGGCGGCAGCGCCGCCCCCTCCGAACTCGCCCAGGACCTCGACCTCGCCCCCGCCTCCGTCTCCGGCCGCCTCGACGCGCTGGAGAAGCGCGGGTTCGTCCGCCGCACCCAGTCCACGACCGACCGGCGCCGGGTCGTCGTCGAACTCACCGCCTCCGGCCGCGAGACCTGGCTCGGCGCCATGGACGTCCTCGGCCACGAGGAGTACCGCCTCCTCGGCGTCCTCACCTCCGAGGAGCGCACCCTGCTCAACGACATGCTGCGCCGGGTCATGGTCGAGGCCGAGTCGGGCGGCCACACCGACTGGCACGCCTGACCCGGCGCCCCGGTCGGCCCCGCGACCCCGGGCCTCGACCGGGTCAGGGCTTCAGTGCGTCAGGAAGTCGGGAAGTCAGGCGACAGAGCGTCAGACGCTCAGCGACCGGGCGAAGTTGAGCTGCCCCATGACCCAGTGGATGGTGTCCGGTCCGGTTGCCGGGATCATCGTCGCGTGGTGCCGTCCGCCGCTGGTCACGGTGACCTGGATGAAGCCCGTCGTGGACTTCTCCTTCATCAGCAGGAACAGCAGGCCGAGCAGGCAGAAGATGAAGAACACGATCGCGAGCACGATCGCGACGGTCGGCATCTTCTCCTCGGTCCGCGACATGTCCATCGCGTTCCACACCGCGCCCTTGAGGGGCATCGGACCGGCCGGGGTGATGATCTGGTCGCCGACCACGGTGATGTCACCGAGGCTCAGCAGCGGCGCGCCCGATCCCGCGGGGGCGTGCGGCGGCGGGATCGGCACGCCGCCCGGCAGGGTCGGCTGGTACGGCACCCCGGCCGCGGGGGTGGACCCGGCCTGCGGATAGCCGTACCCGGGCGTCGCGTCCTGCGGATACCCGTACGCCGGGGTGCCGGGCGTCCCGCCCTGCTGCCCTGGCCCCCACTTGTACTCACCGTCCGCGTAAGGATTCGGCTCGCTCATCAGTCCCCGCTCTCCACTACGACGCGGGCAAGGGAAAAGCCCGCTTCTGCACGCCGCAGCGTACAGAAGCGGGCTTTCCCGCCACACCGGAGGTCAGAAACGTCGCGTGATCAGCGCGCGCTTCACTTCCTGGATGGCCTTCGTGACCTCGATGCCACGCGGGCACGCGTCCGTGCAGTTGAACGTGGTGCGGCAGCGCCACACGCCGTCCTTGTCGTTCAGGATCTCCAGGCGCTGCTCGCCCGCCTCGTCACGCGAGTCGAAGATGAAGCGGTGCGCGTTGACGATCGCGGCCGGACCGAAGTACTGGCCGTCGTTCCAGAAGACCGGGCAGGACGACGTGCACGCGGCGCACAGGATGCACTTGGTGGTGTCGTCGAAGCGCTCGCGGTCCTCGGCGGACTGCAGGCGCTCGCGGGTCGGCTCGTTGCCCTTGGTGACCAGGAACGGCATGACGTCCCGGTACGCCTGGAAGAACGGCTCCATGTCGACCACGAGGTCCTTGAGCACCGTCAGGCCCTTGATGGCCTCGACCGTGATCGGCTTCTCGGGGTTGATGTCCTTGATCAGCGTCTTGCAGGCGAGCCTGTTCTTGCCGTTGATCCGCATCGCGTCCGAGCCGCAGATGCCGTGCGCGCACGAGCGACGGAAGGTCAGCGTGCCGTCGACGTCCCACTTGATCTTGTGGAGGGCGTCGAGCACACGCTCCTTCGGGTCGATCTCGATCTGGAAGTCCTCCCAGACCGCGGCGTCCGACACCTCGGGGTTGAAGCGGCGGATCCGCATCGTGACCGTGATGTACGGGGAGGCGGCGGACTCCGCCTCGACCTTGTCCAGTACGGGGGTAGCCATCAGTACTTACGCTCCATCGGCTGGTAGCGGGTCGTCACGACCGGCTTGTAGTCGAGACGGACGGTCTCGGAGCCGTCCTCGCCGACCTCGCGGTACGCCATGGTGTGGCGCATGAAGTTGACGTCGTCGCGGTTCGGGTAGTCCTCGCGGTAGTGACCGCCGCGGGACTCCTTGCGCGCCAGGGCCGAGACGGCCATGACCTCGGCCAGTTCGAGCAGGTTGCCCAGCTCGATGGCCTCCAGGAGGTCCGTGTTGAAGCGCTTGCCCTTGTCCTGGATGGACACGTTCTCGTAGCGCTCGCGCAGCTCGGCGATCTTCTCGACGGCCGTCTTGATGGTCTGCTCCGTACGGAACACCATCACGTTGGCGTCCATCGTCTCCTGGAGCTCACGGCGGATGTCGGCCACCCGCTCGTTGCCCGTGGAGTTGCGCAGCTTCTCGATCGTGGCGACGACGAGGGACTCCGGGTTCTCCGGCAGCTCGACGTAGTCGTGCTTGGCGGAGTACTCGGCGGCGGCGATGCCGGACCGCTTGCCGAAGACGTTGATGTCCAGCAGCGAGTTGGTGCCGAGGCGGTTGGCGCCGTGCACGGAGACACAGGCGACCTCGCCGGCCGCGTACAGGCCAGGGACGACGGTGGTGTTGTCCGCCAGGACCTCACCCTCGACGTTGGTCGGGATGCCGCCCATGGCGTAGTGCGCGGTGGGCTGGATCGGGATCGGGTCCGTGTACGGCTCGATGCCGAGGTACGTACGGGCGAACTCGGTGATGTCCGGGAGCTTGGCGTCGAGCTGCTCCGGCGGAAGGTGCGTCAGGTCCAGGTAGACGTGGTCGCCCTCGGGACCGCAGCCGCGGCCCTCGCGGATCTCCGTGTAGATGGAGCGGGACACGACGTCACGGGACGCGAGGTCCTTCATGACCGGCGCGTACTTCTCCATGAAGCGCTCGCCGTCCTTGTTGCGGAGGATGCCGCCCTCACCGCGGGCGCCCTCCGTCAGCAGGATGCCCATGCGCCAGATGCCCGTCGGGTGGAACTGGAAGAACTCCATGTCCTCCAGGGGCAGGCCGCGGCGGTAGCAGGCGGCCTGGCCGTCACCGGTCAGGGTGTGCGCGTTGGACGTCACCTTGAAGAACTTGCCGGTGCCGCCGGACGCGTAGATCACGGCCTTGGCCTGGAAGATGTGGATCTCGCCGGTGGCCAGCTCGTACGCGACCACACCGGCGGACTTCTTGACGCCGTCGACCTCGGTGATCAGCTGGTCCAGGACGTAGAACTCGTTGAAGAACTCCACGCCCTCCTTGACGCAGTTCTGGTACAGCGTCTGGAGGATCATGTGGCCGGTGCGGTCCGCGGCGTAGCAGGACCGGCGGACCGGGGCCTCGCCGTGGTTGCGCGAGTGACCGCCGAAGCGGCGCTGGTCGATGGTGCCGTTCGGGGTCCGGTTGAACGGCAGGCCCATCTTCTCCAGGTCGAGGACGGCGTCGATGGCCTCCTTCGCCAGGATCTCGGCGGCGTCCTGGTCGACCAGGTAGTCACCGCCCTTGACCGTGTCGAAGGTGTGCCACTCCCAGTTGTCCTCCTCCACGTTCGCCAGCGCGGCGGCCATGCCGCCCTGCGCCGCGCCCGTGTGGGAGCGGGTGGGGTAGAGCTTCGTCAGGACGGCGGTGCGGCTGCGCTTCGTCGACTCGATGGCCGCGCGCATGCCGGCGCCACCGGCGCCGACGATGACGGTGTCGTACTTGTGGATCTTCATGACGTGGATTACCTCAGCCCCGTGCCTAGCGGATGTTCGGGTCGAAGGTGAAGATCACCAGCGTGCCCAGAAGGATGGTGAACACCGTGGCGGTGTACAGCAGGCCCTTGAGCCACAGGCGCGTGTTGGCCCGCTCCGCGTAGTCGTTGATGACGGTACGGAGGCCGTTGGCGCCGTGCAGCATGGCGAGCCAGAGCATCAGCAGGTCCCAGACCTGCCAGAACGGGGACGCCCAGCGGCCGGCCACGAAGGCGAAGCCGATCTTGGAGACGCCGCCGTCCAGGAAGAGCTGGATCAGCAGGTGGCCGAGGACCAGGACGACGAGGACCACGCCCGAGAGGCGCATGAAGAGCCACGCGGCCATCTCGAAGTTGCCGCGCGTCGCGCGCGGGGTCTTGCCCGTGCGCTTGCGGGGGGCCTCGATGTACGGCGCGGGGTTCTCCACGTCGTAGTGGGAGCCGCCCTCGACGGGGCCGATCGCGGCGGAGGTGTCAGCGGACATGAGTGGCGTCAGCTCCCGAACAGTTCACGTGCGGCGTGGCCGAGGACGGGGTACAGCGAGCCCGCCATCAGCACGACCCAGATGCCCACGACGGTCCAGAGCATCTGCTTCTGGTAGCGCGGGCCCTTGGACCAGAAGTCCACGGCGATGACCCGGAGGCCGTTCAGCGCGTGGAAGAGGATGGCGGCGACGAGGCCGTACTCCAGAAGAGCGACGATCGGCGTCTTGTAGGTCGCGACCACCTCGTCGTACGCCTCGGGAGAGACGCGGACGAGAGCGGTGTCCAGCACGTGTACGAACAGGAAGAAGAAGATGAGGACGCCGGTGACTCGATGAGCCACCCAGCTCCACATTCCTTCCCGGCCGCGGTACAGCGTTCCAGCCGGCACGGAAAAACCCTCCGGGAGCGGGGATCAGGGCCGGCCGGCTTCTCTGTCGGTCTGGCCCGGCCGGGTACGGTCCACCGGCCCCGGTCATCGTAGCGACGACTTGTCGGTTCGCTCGCGCGGGGTCCATAGGTGTGATCAAACAGGCACGGACGGACTATCGCACGGGCCGGAATCGACGCATTCCGGACGGATTCACGGCTCGGAGTGTCGCGGTGTGAGCCCCTCGGCCAGCCGGAACGCCAGTCGGGCGCGGGCGAGCCGACGCAGTTCGTCGGCGGCGATGACCCGTTCCTCCTCCGGTTCGTTGCCGAGACGTGACCGGATTCCGGCCAGGACCTGGTCGAGCCGCTCCCCGGGACGCACTCCGTCGAGGCTGATCACGAACGCGTGTCCGAAGCTGCTCTCGTACGCGGCGTGGGCCGCCCGCAGCGCCGTCCGCGCCGCCGGCGGGGCCCCGGGGTGCGGCGGGGCGGAGGACTCGGCGGCCAGGGCCGTGTCCAGTTCGGCCCGCGACAGGTCGTATCCGGCCTCGTCGGCGGCGGCGAGCAGGGCGTCCACCGTCGGGTACGGGCGGTGCGCCGCCACGCGTTCGGCCCAGCGGTGGCTGTGGCAGCAGGAGAGCAGCAGGGCCTCGGCCTCGGCGGGCGTGGCCGCGTTGAATCCGACGAGACCGCCCGTGTGCCGGGGGTGGGTCTGCTGGGCAGGTATCGCAGGCGTGTCCGCGGAGCCCGGTTTCCGGCAGGGGGCGTGCGTGTCGCTGGTCAGCGTGGGCTCCGGTACTCCGGGACGGGTGGGGTGGGCGTGACGCAACGTTATCGACGGGATGAGGGAAGTGTCCGACGGATGCGCGAATTTCACCCGGAAGGGAGAGTTTCGGAACATGTGATGGACGAACGCATTCCGGTCCGCCGGGGAAACCGGGCCGGGACCCCCCGCTCCGTCCCCCGATTGGCCGGACCGGCATCCGTACGGGAGGATTCCGAATGATGCGGTACTCCCTTCGGGGCTCCCACCGGGGCCCAGCGCTGATGGCGACCGCGGTGGCACTGGCCACCGTGGCGGCCTGCTCCGGCGGATCCCCGGCAGGGCCTTCCGGCCCGTCCTCCACGGGCGGGTCCGCGAGCGCGGCGCCCACGAGCGCCCCGCCGCCCAGCCCCACGCCGACGCCGACGCCGACGCCGACGCCGACGCCGACCAAGACCTACCCCCTCTCCAGCGCGCCGCGGACCGTCCCCGCCGTCCGCGCCCACGAGCCCGCCCGCGGACCCGGCTGGAAGCCGGGGACCACCGGCGGGGTCGTCATCGCCGCCGGCAGCGCGGGTCTCGCCGACGAGGGGAAGCTGATCGCGGGGGAGCTCGGCATCCCGTACCGGGGAGCCGTCGCCGCCGGACCCGGGGACGTCGAGCTGGCCCTGGGCGGGTCGGGCGCCCCCGAGTCGTACTCCCTCACCGTCCGGGGCGACCGGGTGCGGATCAGCGGCCCCGACGAGGCCGGGGTCTTCTACGGCACCCGCACCCTCAAGCAGTCCGTGAAGGCCACCGGTGCCATGCCCGAGGGGACCGTCACCGACCGGCCCGCGAAGCCGCAGCGCGGACTCATGGTGGACATAGCCCGCAAGTACTTCACGGCCGCCTGGCTGGAGGACCGCGTCCGGGAGATGGGCGACCTCAAGCTCAACCAGCTCGGCCTGCACTTCTCCGACGACCAGGGCTTCCGGATCCAGTCCGACAGCCACCCCGAGATCGTCTCCGCCCAGCACCTCACCAAGGCCGAGGTGCGGCGGATCCTCGCGCTCGCGGCGAGCCGCCACATCACGGTGATCCCCGAGATCGACTCGCCCGGACACCTCGGCGCCGTCATCGCCGCCCACCCCGGCCTCCAGCTCGTCAGCGCGAGCGGCCGCACCCCGCGCGGGACCGTCGACATCTCGAACCCGGCCGCGGCGAAGATCGTCGACGAGCTGCTGCGCGAGTACACCGGGCTCTTCCCGGGGGCGTACTGGCACCTCGGGGCCGACGAGTACGTCGCCCTCATGGCGAAGAACCCCGAGGCGAGCTACCCGAAGCTGGCGCGGGCCGCGGTCGCGAAGTACGGGCCCTCCGGCCGCGTCCAGGACCTCGCCACCGGCTGGCTCAACGACCGCGCGGCCGTCGTCCGGCCCACCGGCAAGACCCTCAAGGCCTGGAACGACGGCTTCTTCACCGGCGGGGTGGTGAGCCCGGCCGAGGACCTGGAGGTCGAGTACTGGACGGGCCGCGAGATCGGCGCCCGGCTGCCCGTCTCGTACCTCAGCGCGGGCCGCAAGCTCGTCAACCTCAACGACGACTACCTCTACTACATCCTGGGCGAGCCCAACCGCTTCCCGTACCCCACCGGCCGCCGGATCTACGAGCAGTGGACCCCGCGCGTCCTGCGCGGCTCCACCCCCGTGCCGGCCAAGTACGACGCCCAGATCCTCGGCGGCCGGTTCGCGGTGTGGTGCGACCTGTCGCGCGCCCAGACCCAGGCCCAGGTGGCGGCCGGCATCCGGCTGCCCCTCGCGGCCCTCGCCCAGAAGGTGTGGGACCCGGAGAAACCGCCCCTGACCTGGGAGCAGTTCAAGGTGCTCGTGGCGAAGGTGCGCTGAGGATCTCCGTGGACGCGGTCGCCGCGGATCGCGTACGTTCCCCCGGCGGCGGCCACCCGGCCGCCGCGCGTTCCTTGGGGGGAATCCGTTGCTCGCACTCAAGAATCCGAACGGCCTGGCGAAAGCGGTCGTGGTCCTGCTCGCGGCGAACATCGTCTTCGACGCCCTGCTCGGCGCGTTCGACGTCCGCGACCTGCTGGCCGAGGAGGCGGTCCCGTACGAGGCGGACGCACTCGGACCGTTGGACCGGGTCATCGTCTACGGCCTCTCCTTCCTGGTGTTCCTGGCGACCGCGACCGTCTTCGTCATGTGGTTCCACCGGCTGCGGAGGAACGCCGAGATCTGGGCCCCCGACCTGCACACCCGTACGCCGGGGTACGCCGTCGGCTGCTGGTTCATCCCGTTCGGAAACCTCTGGATCCCGCGGTCGATCGCCGTCGGGATCTGGCGGGCCAGCCGCTGGGAGCCGTACGCCGCCGACGGCAGGGGCGAGCTGCGGCTGCTCAACGGCTGGTGGACGTGCTGGGTCGTGGGCACGCTGGTCAACTGGGTCTCCGGCCAGATGTACAAGACGGCGGAAACCGCCGAGACGTGGGTCATGGCGACGCAGTGGTCCCTCGTGGGCTATGCCCTCGACGCCGTCGCCGCCGTCCTCGCCGTCCTTTTCGTCCGGCGTCTGACCTCTATGCAGCACACCAAGGCCACTGGCATGATTCCGGCCGCGCAGTGACGAAAAGGCGCCCCCCGGCGCAGTAGTGGAAGTACTGCGTCCGCATCGGGTGGCGAGGAGGCGTCCATGACGTCGGGGAACGGCCGGAGCCTGCTGGAACTGATCGACGGGGCCGACGAGCGAGGGCTGGCCGCGGCCGGCCTCGCCTGCCTGGACCGCTGCCTGCCGCTGCTCGCCCCCGACGCGGGCGACGCCCTGCGGCCGGTGTGGGCGGCCGTCGCCCGCGGCGACGGAGCGGCCTGGGGCGAGGCCGTCGCCAAGGCCCGCGTGGAGCTCGACGCCGACGGTACGCCGGACGCCGCGGCCGTCCACGGGATGCTGGCGCAGGCCCCGGCCGCCTGGGCGGTCGAGACCCTGCGCGCCTGGGCCGGCGGATGCTCCGTCACCGCCCTCGCCCTGCACGGCGGGTTCGACGCCGCCGGGGTGCCCGACGGCCTCGTCGACCGCTGCCGGGCAGGGGACGCCGACGGCGCGGGCCCGCTGCTCGCCGGGGAGCTCCGCCGGCAGCAGGCCGTCCTCGAATCGGTCGCCCACGGCCCGACCGGACTGCGCCGGGCGCGCGAACTCTCCGTCGAGGGCGGCCGGGTGCTGCGCGCGGTCGTCTCGCGCCGGGCCCGCACCGCCTGAGCGGCCGCTCCTCCGGCCGTACCGCCTGAGCGGCCTTTGCTCCGGCCGTGCCGCCTGGGCGGCAGCTACTCCGACGGCTCCGGCGCCTTGATCGCGATCGAGGCGATGGTCTCCGCGATCTCCCGCTCCGCCGTGGCCTTGTCCAGGCCGAGACCGCTCAGCACGCCCTCGCCGTCCTCGTGCTCCAGGAGGGCCAGCAGGATGTGCTCGGTGCCGACGTAGTTGTGGCCGAGGCGCAGGGCCTCGCGGAACGTCAGCTCCAGGACCTTCTTCGCCGCAGCGTCGTACGGGATCAGCGCGGGCACCTCGGCGGCGGCCGGCGGCAGGGTCGCCGTGACGGCCTCGCGGACCCGGTCGAGGGTCACGCCCTGCGCGATGATCCAGCGCGCCGCGAGCCCCTCGGGTTCGGCGAGCAGGCCGAGGGCCAGGTGCGCCGGGAGGGTCTCGGCGTTGCGGGCGGCCGTGGCCTCGTTCTGGGCGGCCATGACGACGTTCCGCGCCCGGGGGGTGAAGCGGCTGAACCCGGCGTTCGGGTCCATCTTCTCCGCGTCCGGTTCCTTGGGGACGAAACGCTTCTGGGCCGCCTGGCGGGTGACGCCCATGCTGCGGCCGATGTCGGTCCAGGAGGCGCCGGAGCGCCGGGCCTGGTCCACGAAGTGGCCGATGAGGTGGTCGGCGACATCGCCGAGGTGGTCCGCCGCGATGACGGC
Source organism: Streptomyces sp. LMG1-1-1.1 (assembly GCF_040815545.1). Taxonomy (NCBI): domain Bacteria; kingdom Bacillati; phylum Actinomycetota; class Actinomycetes; order Kitasatosporales; family Streptomycetaceae; genus Streptomyces; species Streptomyces sp. LMG1-1-1.1. The sequence continues at coordinate 33,526 of NZ_JBFPNH010000059.1, forward strand.
GCCGGAGAGCTGTTCCAGCGCGTCGGGGTGGACCTTCTTGATCGCTTCGATGAGCTCGTCGAGACGGACGGGGACATTCAGGCCGACTGGATTCGTCATGAGGCAACCTTAGGTTGACACCCCCTGACTGTCAACGGACGGTTGACAGTGGAGAGGGTGCAGTGTGCCCAAGGGCGGAGACGGGCCGCGAAAGGGAGGGAAAGTGAAGGAAAGAGGAGGGAAAAGGGAGACGACCGGGGCCGCCACCCCCCACAGGAGAGGCCCCGGTCGTCATCCACGGAGCCGCAGCACGGCTCCGTAATCCATACAGCGCCACGGGTGCGTTTTCTGTCACACCGCACGTGCACGCGTACGTACCCCCTGAGGGGCCGCTGAAGGTTGCAAGTTGTACAAAGGCCCCGGACCGCGTGGACGCGATGCCGCGACACGACGTAGCGTGCAGATGCGCGAGGCAGTGTGGCGGTCGTGACCAGCCGCGGCGCCGCGACCGACGCGACCGACGAACAGGGTTTGGGGAGTGCTGGGGGACGACGCGGAGCTGACGGCCGCGGTGCACGCTGCGCAGGACGGGGACGAGAACGCGTTCCGGACTGTGTATCGCGCCGTGCACCCCCGGTTGCTCGGCTACATACGGACACTGGTCGGCGAAGCCGACGCGGAGGACGTCGCCTCGGAGTCGTGGCTCCAGATCGCGCGCGACCTCGACCGGTTCGACGGCGACGCCGACCGCTTCCGCGGCTGGGCCGCCCGGATCGCACGCAACCGCGCCCTCGACCACATCCGGATGCGCGGCCGACGCCCCGCGTCCGGCGGCGACGAGACCGAACTGACGGACAAGCCCGCCGACTCCGACACTGCGGGCGAGGCCCTGGAGGCGCTGGCCACCGGCCACACCATGCGACTGATCGCCCAGCTCCCGCAGGACCAGGCCGAGGCCGTCGTGCTGCGCGTCGTCGTCGGCCTGGACGCCAAGAGCGCCGCCGACACCCTGGGTAAACGCCCCGGCGCGGTCCGCACGGCCGCACACCGGGGCCTCAAGAAACTCGCCGAGCTCCTCGGGGTCGACGGCGTGACGGACGGGTCGGAAGAGGCGGGCGGGACGGTCGTCCCGCTGGACGGTGTCCCTCCGCAACGCGGCCGCGGGCCGGGGCCCGTGGCCCCCGGCGGTGTGACGCAATCACGTCCGCGTACGCAGAAGGACATGTGATGGCCGACGAGGGGTACCAGTGGCTCGATCAGGACGCCGCGGAGCAGTTGCTCCGGGGCGAGCCGGTCGATGCCGCCGACGACCACGCGCGCGGCCAGGCGGAACGTCTCTCCGCGGCCCTCGGCGCGGCACGCGCCCAGGCCGCGGCCCCGGTCGCGGGCACCGAACTCCCGGGTGAGGCGGCGGCCCTCGCGGCCTTCCGCGCGGCCACCGCCGCCCGCGCCGCCGCCACCCCCGCCGGGG
>NZ_JBFPNH010000060.1:0-32547 GCF_040815545.1 Streptomyces sp. LMG1-1-1.1
TCCCTCGTGCGTGCGGCGCCCGTGCGGGCCTCCCTCGTGCGGGCCGCGCCCGTGCGGGCCTCCCTCGTGCGGGCCGCGCCCGTGCAGGCCCTCCCGTGTGGGCCGCCGCCCCCCTGCAGGCCCTCCCGTGTGGGCCGCCGCCCCCCTGCAGGCCCTCCCGTGTGGGCCGCCGCCCCCGTGCAGGCCGCGCTTGCGCTCGTGCGGGCCGCCCTCGCGCCTCGTGCGGGCCGCGCCATCCGCCCGCCCCACCCTCCGTGTGGGCAATCGTCCCGCTGGGGCGGGACGGGTGGGCACACGGGACGGCGCCCTCGGCGGCGCCTCCGCCCCCATATGCCTGAACCCGCACCCGATGTGCGTCGTGCACGGGGTGCGGGTTCAGGCGCGGAAGCCTAGGCCCGGCAAGGGGCGCCGTTCCGTTGTGCCCACCCGTTCCGCCCCAGCGGAACGATTGCCCACAACGGGGGAGGGCGGGGGTGCCGCCCCTGCGGAACACAGGCCCACAGGGAGGGTGGGCGCAGCCCGGGTGGGCGCAGCCCCGGCGGAACACGAGCCCACAGCGAGGGTGGGCGCAGCCCCGGCGGAACACAGGCCCACAGCGAGGGTGGGCGCAGCCCAGGTGGGCGCCGCCCCGGCGGAACACAGGCCCACAGCGAGCATGGGCGCAGCCCAGGTGGGCGCCGCCCCGGCAGAACACAGGCCCACAAGGAAGGTGGGCGCAGCCCGGGTGGGCACCCTCTCGGCGTAACGCGGGCCCACGGCGCGGGTGGGCGCCGCCCCGGCGGGGTGGAGCCCGCAGCGGGGGTGCCCGGGTGCCGGCGGGGCGGGGGCAGGCGGCGGGCGGGGGGTTAGGGGAGGTGGGGGTGGAGGTCGGCGGTGGCGGGGTCGCCGTAGGCCTTGGTGAAGCGGTCGACGAAGTTGGCGCGGGCGAGGGTGTACTCCTGCGTACCGAGCGTCTCGATGACGAGCGTGGCGAGCATGCAGCCCAGCTGCGCGGCGCGCTCGAGGCCGACGCCCCAGGAGAGCCCGGTGAGGAAGCCGGCGCGGAAGGCGTCGCCGACGCCGGTCGGGTCGACCTTGGCGTTCTCCTCGGGGCAGCCGACCTCGATGGGGGTCTCGCCGACGCGCTCGATGCGGACGCCGCGCGAGCCGAGGGTGGTGATCCGGTGGCCGACGCGGGAGAGGATCTCGGCGTCGGTCCAGCCCGTCTTGGACTCGATGAGGCCCTTCTCGTACTCGTTGGAGAAGAGGTAGGTGGCGCCGTCGAGGAGCGTGCGGATCTCGTCGCCGTCCATGCGCGCGATCTGCTGCGAGAAGTCGGCGGCGAAGGGGATCCCGCGGGCCTTGCACTCCTCGGTGTGGCGGAGCATCGCCTCGGGGTCGTCGGCGCCGATGAGGACGAGGTCGAGGCCGCCCACGCGGTCGGCGACGGCCTTGAGCTCGATCTGCCGGGCCTCGCTCATCGCGCCCGTGTAGAAGGAGCCGATCTGGTTGTGGTCCTGGTCGGTGGTGCAGACGAAGCGGGCGGTGTGGAGGACCTCGGAGATGCGCACCGAGCCGGTGTCGACGCCGTGCCGGTCGAGCCAGGCGCGGTACTCGTCGAAGTCGAAGCCGGCGGCGCCGACCAGGACGGGGCGGCTGCCGAGCTGGCCCATGCCGAAGCAGATGTTGGCGGCGACGCCTCCCCGGCGTACGTCGAGGTTGTCCACGAGGAAGGAGAGGGACACCGTGTGGAGCTGGTCGGCCACGAGCTGGTCGGCGAACCGGCCGGGGAAGGTCATGAGGTGGTCGGTGGCGATGGAGCCGGTGACTGCGATACGCACGGCGGGGCGCTCCTGCGGGAAGGCGGTAATGACAGTTCACGCTACCGGTTGGGCGGTGTCCTGCCGAACAGTGGAAACTACCCCAGAGTAGGGCTTTTCTCCGGAGCGGTGCGGTGCATACGGTGCGGCCATGACCACCTACCCCGCTCCTCGCGAGCGACACGAGTCCGAGTTGAGCCTCGCGCAGCTGTGCGGGGACGGCGCTCGGATGGCCCCGCACTGGGTCGCCCCGGTCGCTCCCGCGCCCGCGCCGGTCTCCCCCGCCCTGATCCACGGGGTGGTCGTTCCGGACGCCTCGGCACGGCTGATCGACGCGACCGCCGAGTACGGCGGCTGACGGACGGAACCGTCCGCCCGCCCGCTCCGTCCCACCTCTGTCCGATCGAGACGAGGGAGCGTTGCGGTGAGCGGTACGGAGAACGTACGGAGGCGACGGAACGTCATCGCCGCCTCGGTGGCGGCGGGAGTGCTGTTCGCCGGCGGCGGCGGGGTCTATCTGGCCGCGACGGCGTCCGGCGAGGCCAAGTCGGCCGGGGCCGGCGGCGCGGCCGCCGACGCGGCCGGTTCGCCGCCTCCTCTGCGCCTGGAGAGCGGCGGCAGCGGTGACGGCGGCGCCGGTATCGCGCCGGGTGAGCCGGACCCGGGCGGCGGTCCCCAGGGGACCGTCTACACAGCCAAGGGCCCACTCCCCCAAGGGCCCTCCTCGGCCGCGGTCCACCGGCCCGAGGGCCTGGTCACCTCGGCCGAGGTGACCAGGCTGGCCGAAGCGCTGGGCATCTCCGGCAGCCCGGTCCTGGAGGGCCAGGTCTGGACGATCCGTCCGGAGAAGGACGGCTCGGGACCGCGTCTCGACGTGGCGCGGAAGGCCCCCGGGAACTGGACGTACTCCTGGTACGACGGCGGTCCGGTCGGGGACTCCTGCCTCAAGGGCAAGGCCTGCCCGCCGCCGGGTGAGGCGAAGCCGTCGCGCGGCGGTTCCCCGGTGAGCGAGGCGGCGGCGAGGGCGGCGGCGGCACCGATCCTGAAGGTGCTCGGGCAGGACGACGCGAAGGTGACGGCGTCGCAGGTCATGGACGGCTCGGTGCGGGTGGTCAACGCCGATCCGGTGATCGGCGGACTGCCGACCTACGGCTGGTCGACGGGGCTGCACATCGGGCCGGACGGCCGGCCCGTCGCCGGCAGCGGGATGCTGGAGGAGCCGGCGGCGGGAGCCACGTACCCGGTGATCGGGGCCGCGAAGGCGCTCGCCGAGCTGAACGAGGAATCGAAGGGCACCGGCCCGGTCGGCATCGGCGGCTGCGCCACGGACCCGCCGGCGGGCGTCGACGGGAACGGCAAGGACGACTCGGCGGGCGGCGGGAGCGGGAAGGGCGGCCCGGCCGCGCCCTGCCAGTCGATCGCGGAGGTGGCACCGCCGACGGAGGTCCCGGTGACGGGTGCGGTGTTCGGGCTGGCAGCGAAGGACGTGGCGGGCGAGCGGGTGCTCGTACCGGCGTGGCTGTTCACGGCGGACCCGGTGGACGCGTCGCCGTACACGGTGGTCGAGACGGCCGTGGCGCCGGAGTTCCTGGCGCCGCCGGTGAAGCCGTCGCCGGAGCAGGGTACGGCGCCGGTCCGGCAGGTCGAGTCGTACCGGCCGGACGAGGGCGGCCGGAAGCTGACCGTCACGTTCTGGGGCGGGGTGTGCAGCACGTACACGGTCACGGCGCAGGAGACCCCGGAGGCCGTCACGGTCCGGATCACGGAGTCGCCTGCCGATCCCGACCGGGTGTGCGTCGCGATGGCCGTGGAGGTCTCGAAGACGGTGGCCCTGAAGGACCCGGTCGGTTCGCGGACGGTGGTCGACGCGGCGAGCGGGCAGCCCGTGCCGCGTCGCTGACGGAGCCCGCGTACGCGTGAGGGCGGCGGCCCGGGACCTGGTCCCGGGCCGCCGCCCTCACGTGCGTACGGGTTTAGCTGAACGAGTCGCCGCAGGCGCAGGAGCCCGTGGCGTTCGGGTTGTCGATGGTGAAGCCCTGCTTCTCGATCGTGTCGACGAAGTCGATCGAGGCACCCCCGAGGTACGGGGCGCTCATGCGGTCGGTGACGACCTTGACGCCGTCGAAGTCCTTCACGACATCGCCGTCGAGCGAACGCTCGTCGAAGAACAGCTGGTAACGCAGGCCGGAGCAGCCACCGGGCTGAACGGCGACGCGCAGGGCCAGGTCCTCGCGGCCTTCCTGGTCGAGGAGGGCCTTGACCTTGGCCGCGGCGGCGTCGGACAGGAGGATGCCGTCGCTGACAGTGGTCTTCTCGTCCGATACGGACATCTGCTTCTCTCCCGGTGTGTACGGAGACTGCTTGCCGACGGTTGGAACCGGCGGTGCCCCGGATTCATTCCGGGTCGGGTGGGTCTTTGCTTCTTTCATGCTCGCACACCATGTCCGCGAGTGCGGACGGCGAATTCGTCACATCGACACTATGGACATCGTCAATGTGACGTGAAGCGGTTATGATAGATAGCGTCATTTAGACGAAAAGGTTTCCCCCGAAGACCCGAATGAAAGGGTGCGTGACGTGACCACCGCCCAGCCCCTGGATGTGCAGCCGACGCCGCTCGCCCTGCTGCTGCTCGGCCGCGAGGCCGACCCGAAGAGCGAGCGCGGTGTGGAGTGTCCCGGCGATCTGCCGTCGCCCTCCGACCCGGACCTGGTGGAGCGCGCCCGCGCGGCCAAGGAGAAGCTCGGGGACAAGGTCTTCGTGCTCGGCCACCACTACCAGCGTGACGAGGTCATCCAGTTCGCCGACGTGACCGGCGACTCCTTCAAGCTCGCCCGTGACGCGGCGGCCAAGCCCGAGGCCGAGTACATCGTCTTCTGCGGTGTCCACTTCATGGCGGAGTCGGCCGACATCCTCACCGGCGACGACCAGAAGGTCGTCCTGCCCGACCTCGCGGCCGGCTGCTCGATGGCCGACATGGCCACCGCCGAGCAGGTCGCCGAGTGCTGGGACGTGCTGACCGAGGCCGGCATCGCCGAGCAGGTCGTGCCCGTCTCGTACATGAACTCCTCGGCCGACATCAAGGCCTTCACCGGCAAGCACGGGGGCACCATCTGCACCTCGTCCAACGCCGAGCGGGCCCTGAACTGGGCCTTCGAACAGGGCGAGAAGGTGCTGTTCCTGCCGGACCAGCACCTGGGCCGCAACACCGCCGTCCGCGACATGGGCATGTCCCTGGACGACTGCGTGCTCTACAACCCGCACAAGCCGAACGGCGGCCTGACCGTCGAGGAGCTGCGGGCCGCCAAGATGATCCTGTGGCGCGGCCACTGCTCGGTGCACGGCCGGTTCTCGCTGGACTCGGTGAACGACGTCCGCGAGCGCATCCCGGGCGTGAACGTGCTCGTCCACCCCGAGTGCCGGCACGAGGTCGTCGCCGCCGCGGACTACGTGGGCTCGACCGAGTACATCATCAACACCCTGGAGGCGGCCCCGGCCGGCTCCAAGTGGGCGATCGGCACCGAGCTGAACCTCGTCCGGCGGCTGGCGAACCGTTTCGCCGACCAGGACAAGGAGATCGTCTTCCTCGACAAGACCGTCTGCTTCTGCTCGACGATGAACCGCATCGACCTCCCCCACCTGGTGTGGACCCTGGAGTCCCTGGCCGAGGGCAACCTCGTCAACCAGATCCGGGTCGACGAGGAGACGGAGAGCTTCGCCAAGCTCGCCCTGGAGCGGATGCTGGCGCTGCCGTAACGCACGCACCGAGCCTGACGACGGAAGGGCCGGGTCCCCGCGCATCGCGCGGGGACCCGGCCCTTCCGGGGTTTCGGACGTCAGACGCCCGCCGGCTCCACGGGCTCCTTCGGCTGCGCCGGGACCGCCGCGCCCTTCGCCTCCCGCTTCGCCGCCTTCTTCTTCGCGCGGCGCTCCTTGCGGAGCTCCACCATCGCGTAGAGCGTCGGGACGAGGAGCAGGGTCAGCAGCGTCGACGTGATCAGGCCGCCGATCACCACGACGGCCAGCGGCTGCGCGATGAAGCCGCCCTCGCCGGTGACGCCAAGGGCCATCGGCAGCAGGGCGAAGATCGTCGCCAGGGCGGTCATCAGGATCGGGCGGAGCCGGTGCCGGCCGCCCTCGATCACCGCTTCGACGACGCCCAGACCCTGGGCCCGGTACTGGTTGATCAGGTCGATCAGGACGATCGCGTTGGTGACGACGATGCCGATGAGCATCAGCATGCCGATCATCGCCGGGACGCCCATGGCCGTGCCGGTGATCACCAGCAGGCCGATGGCGCCCGTCGCGGCGAACGGGATCGAGACCAGCAGGATCAGCGGCTGGATGAGCGACCGGAAGGTCGCCACCAGCAGCATGAAGACGATCGCGACGGCCGCGAACATCGCCAGGAGGAGGTTGATCTGGGCCTCCTCCAGGTCCTCGGTGGCACCGCCGACGGTCGCGGTGGCGCCCTTCGGCAGGTCGAGCTTCTTGATCTTCTGCGTGAGGGCGTTGCCCACCGCGCCGGTGTCGTCACCGGTCGGCTTGGCCGTGACCGTCGCGGAGCGGGCGCCGTCGATCCGGGTCATGGAGACCGGGCCGGGGACCAGTTCGACGGTGGCGATGTCGCCCAGCTTCAGCGGGCCGACGGGCAGGGCCTTCAGCTCGGCCAGGGTGGTGGCCGGCTTCGCCGAGGTGATGAGGACGTCGCGCTCGCTGTCGTCGAGGATCGCCTTGGCGGCCGGGGTGCCCCGGACGGCCTGGGCGACGATCGCGCCGAGCGAGGTGGTGTCGAGACCTGCGTCGGCGGCCTTGTCGTTCGCCTTCACGGAGACGCGCGGGACGGACTGCGAGAGGTCGCTCTGGACGTCGGTGACGTCCGCCAGCTCGGCGACCGCGGTGCGGACCTGCTCGGCGGCCTGCTTCAGGACCTCCGGGTCGGCGGCCTTCACGACCACGCTCAGGTCCTGGTTGCCGAAGCCGTCGCCGGCGCCGATCGTGGTGTCGCCGATGCCGTCGAGCGCGCCGAGGGCCGTGTCGATGGCGTCCCGGGTCTTCTCGTACGAGGCGGACTCCTCCAGGCTGACCTTGTAGGTGGCCTGGTGGGAGCCGGTGGCACCGCCGAAGGCCGCCATGAAGCCGGAGGAGCCGACGGTGACCTGGTAGTCCTTGACGCCCTCGGTCTCCGCGAGGACCTTCTCGATCTTCTTCGCGGCCTCGTCGGTGGCGCCCAGGCCGGTGCCGGGCTCCAGCTCCTGCCGGATGTTGAGCACCTCCTGATCACCGGGATCGAAGAAGTTCGTCTTCAGGAGGCCGCCCATGGCGACGGTGACGGCCAGCACGGCGAGCGCGATGGTCACACTGGTGAGCCGGCGTCGGGTCGCGAACCGCAGGACCGGCACGTACGCGCGCTGGAGACGGCTCTTCTCCTCCTTCTCCTCGGCCAGGCGGCGGGCCCGCTCCGGGTCCTCGGACGTGCCCTCGGGCGCGCGCAGGAACCAGTACGAGAGGACCGGGACCACGGTCAGGGAGACCAGCAGCGAGGCGAGCAGGGCCGCCGTCACCGTCAGCGAGAAGGAGCCGAACATCTCGCCGACGATGCCGCCGACCAGGCCGATCGGCAGGAACACGGCGACGGTGGTGAGGGTCGAGGAGGTGACGGCGCCCGCGACCTCGCGGACCGCGGTGAGGATCGCGCTCCGGCGCTCCTCGCCGTATCCCAGGTGCCGCTTGATGTTCTCCAGGACCACGATCGAGTCGTCCACGACCCGGCCGATGGCGATGGTGAGCGCGCCGAGCGTCAGCATGTTGAGCGAGAGGTCGCGGGTCCACAGCACGATGAGGGCGAGGACGACCGAGAGCGGGATGGAGACCGCGGTGACCAGGGTCGAGCGGATCGACGCGAGGAAGACCAGGATCACCAGGACGGCCATGACGAGGCCGAGCGCGCCCTCGGTGGTCAGGCCGGAGACGGCCTTGGCCACGGCCGGGCCCTGGTCGGAGACGATGGTGAGCTCGGCGCCGGCGCCGAGGTCGCGGCGCAGCTCGGGGAGCTTCTCCCCGACCGCGTCGGAGATGGCGACGGCGCTGCCGTCCTTGTCCATGGTGGCCATGACGGCGAGGGTCGGCTTGCCGTTGGTGCGGGTGAGGGAGACGCGCGGGGACTCCTCCTGCCGCACGTCGGCGACGTCGCCGAGGCGGACCGCCTTGCCCTTGCCGGGGACGGCCGCCGGGATGCGCAGGTCCTCGATCTGCCGCAGCGAGGTGTAGCCGCCGCCGACCTGGATCGTGCGGGACTTGCCGGCCTCCGAGAAGGCGCCGGCCGGCATCGTGGCGCCGCCGGAGCGCAGGGCCTCGGCGAGCTTCATGGTGGTGAGTCCGGCGGCGGCGAGCTTCCGCTCGTCGGGCGTGACGGAGACCTGGAGGTCCTGGACGCCGCTGACGGCGACCTGGCCGACGCCGTCGATGGCCTCCAGGGCGGGCACGACGGTCCGCTCCAGCTGGTCGGCGAGGGCCTGCTGGTCCTTGTCGGACGCGGCGGCCAGGACCACGGTCGGCATGTCGTCCGTCGAGCCGGCGATCACCTGCGGGTCGACGGAGTCGGGCAGCTGGGCGCGGGCGCGGTTCACGGCCTGCTGGACGTCGGCGACGAGCTGCTTCGTCGACTCGTCGCCGTAGTCGAAGGAGGCCATGACGACGGCCATGCCCTCGGAGGCGGTGGAGGTGACCGACTTGAGCCCGTCGACGGCCTTGAGGTTGCTCTCCAGCGGCTCGACGACCTGCTTCTCGACCACATCGGGAGAGGCGCCCTGGTAGGGGGCGAGGACCGAGACCACGGGGAGCTCGATCGAGGGCAGCAGTTGCTGCTTCAGCTGCGGGATCGCGATCACCCCGAACACGATCGCGACGATGGACATCAGCCCGATCAGGGCCCTTTGCGCGAGGCTGAATCTCGACAGCCAGGACATGGGGTCTCTCTTCTGTGGCGTACTCGTCGGCGGGCGGGAGCAGCCAGGACCCCGGCCTTGATCCGCCGGAGGTGCCCCCCGCCTATACGATCTGCCATCCGCGGCCGGAAGTCCTCGGCCCCCGGGTGCACTTCCTTATCCCGCGCATACCGCGTCTGGAGTACGCCGGTGTGATCCGTCAGTCCACCCGGGGACGTACCAGTCCCGATTCGTAGGCCGTCACCACCAGCTGGGCCCGGTCGCGGGCGCCGAGCTTGGCCATCGTCCGGTTGACGTGGGTCTTCACGGTGAGGGGGCTGACGTCGAGCCGCTCGGCGATCTCGTCGTTCGACAGTCCGCCCGCGACGAGGACGAGGACCTCGCGCTCGCGGGCGGTCAGGGCGGCGAGGCGTTCGGAGCGGGCCCGGCCGCTCCCGTCGCCGGATTCCGCGCCCGCGCCCTGGGCGAGGAAGGTGGCGATCAGGCCCTTCGTGGCGGCCGGGGAGAGCAGTGCCTCGCCGGCGTGCGCGATCCGGATCGCGCCGAGCAGCTCCTCGGGTTCGGCGCCCTTGCCGAGGAAGCCGGACGCGCCGGCGCGCAGCGACTGCACGACGTACTCGTCGACCTCGAAGGTGGTCAGCATCACGATCCGTACGTCCGCGAGCTCGGGGTCCGCGGTGATCATGCGGGTGGCGGCCAGTCCGTCCGTGCCCGGCATGCGGATGTCCATCAGGACGACGTCGGGCCGCTCGGAGCGGGCGAGGGCGACGGCCTCGGCGCCGTCGGGCGCCTCGCCGACGACCTCCATGTCCGGCTCGGAGTTCACCAGGACCTTGAAGGCGCTGCGGAGCAGGGCCTGGTCGTCGGCGAGCAGTACCCGGATCGTCATGTGTCCTCCCCCGTGCGGGACGTCACCGGCAGTATCGCCTGGACGCGGAAGCCGCCGCCGTACCGGGGGGCGGCGGTGAGGGTGCCGCCGAGCGCGCCGACCCGCTCGCGCATGCCGAGGAGGCCGTGGCCGCCGGACCCGTCGGGCGCCCCGGTCTGCGGGACGCCGTTGTCGAGGACGGTGATCTCGACCGTACGGCCCACCCGGACGACGCTGACCTCGGCCTCCGCGTCCGGTCCCGCGTGCTTGCGGACGTTGGTCAGCGCCTCCTGCACGATCCGGTACGCGGCGAGGTCGACGGTCGCGGGCAGTGGCTTCTCGCCGTCGGCGCGCGCCACGGCGACCGGGAGGCCCGCCTTCCGGAAGCTGTCGAGCAGTCCGTCGAGGACGGCGAGCCCCGGGGCGGGCTCGGTGGGGGCCTCGGGGTCGCCGGACTGGCGCAGCAGGCCGACGGTGGCGCGCAGTTCGTCGAGCGCGGAGCGGCTCGCCTCGCGGACGTACGAGAGGGCCTCCTTCGCCTGGTCAGGGCGCTTGTCCATGACGTGGGCGGCGACGCCGGCCTGCACGTTCACCAGGGCGATGTGGTGGGCGACGACGTCGTGGAGGTCGCGGGCGATCCGCAGCCGCTCCTCGGCGACCCGGCGGCCCGCCTCCTCCTCGCGGGTCCGCTCGGCCCGCTCGGCCCGTTCCCGGATCGCGTCGACGAACGCCCGGCGGCTGCGGACGGCGTCCCCGGCCGCGGCGGCCATGCCGGTCCAGGCGAACACCCCGAGGTTGTCCTGCGCGTACCAGTGCGTCGGCCCGAAGATCATGGCCGCGGCGGTGAGCACCGCCATCGTGACCAGGCCGACCCGCCAGGTGGTCGGCCGGTCCGTGCGCGCGGCGACCGTGAACAGCGCGACGACCGCGCTCATCGCGATCGGCGCCGGCCGGCTGGCGCTGACCAGCTCGAAGAGGCTGATCGTCACGGTGAAGCAGAGCACGGCGAACGGCTTGCGGCGGCGCAGCACCAGCGCGGCCGCCCCGGCCACCATGATCAGCACGCTCCACACGTCCGGCGAGTGGTCGCCGAACGTCGGCCCGTCCGGACTGCCGTGCGGGTCGGTGAACGACCCGGCGATCATGGAGACGAGCACGCCGAAGGCGAGCACCGCGTCGAAGGCCAGCGGATGGGCCCGGAACCCGTCACGGACACGGACGTAGGGGGTCCCGGTGGAGGAGCCGGTGGGGGTCACGGGGGACAACGGTACGGGGCGGCGGACCACGGGGGTACGGCGCCGGTCCCGGAAGCCCGACGGGGCGGGGGCTCGGGGCCACGCGCGGAACAGGGTCCCGCGGGGTCCTGCGGGGTCCTGCGGAGGTAGGGGCCGGGCGTCGCGGCCCGAGCTCGGGAGCGGATGCGGCGGCGGGGCGGGCGCGGCCGGATACGCGACGGTCCCGGCGCCCTTGGGGGGCGGCGGGACGGCCGGATACGCGACGGTCCCGGCGCCCTTGGGGGCGGCGGGACCGTCGGGTGAGCAGGTTCAGCCCGGGATGAGGCCGTCGTCGGAGAGCATCGCCCGGACCTCGTCGAGGCTCGCGTCCGGAGCCGGGAGGATCAGCTCCGAGGGCTCCAGGGCGTCGTCCGGGAGGGGCTCGCCGAGCCGCCGGACGGCGTCGAGCAGGCCGCCGAGCGTGCGCCGGAAGCCTTCCTCGTCCCCCGACTCCATCTCTGCGAGGAGCTCGTCGTCGAGTCGGTTCAGCTCGACGACGTGGCTGTCGGCCAGCTTCCGCTGGCCCTCCCCCATGATCCGTACGATCATGACGCGTCCTGTCTGTCGCCTACTTCTCGAAGCGAGGGTGGGACTGCTGGGTGCGGTCCTGCGGCGCGGCCGCGCCACCGCCCTCGATGGCCTGCTGCTGCGCCGACGGGCCGCCGGCCAGTTCGGCCTTCATCCGCTGGAGTTCGAGCTCGACGTCCGTGCCACCGGAGAGCCGGTCCAGCTCCGCCTGGATGTCGTCCTTCGCGAGCCCGGACTGGTCGTCCAGGGCGCCCGAGGCGAGCAGCTCGTCGATCGCGCCCGCGCGCGCCTGGAGCTGGGCGGTCTTGTCCTCGGCCCGCTGGATCGCGAGACCGACGTCGCTCATCTCCTCCGAGATGCCGGAGAAGGACTCGGCGATCCTGGTCTGCGCCTGGGCCGCCGTGTAGGTCGCCTTGATGGTCTCCTTCTTGGTGCGGAAGGCGTCGACCTTGGCCTGGAGGCGCTGGGAGGCGAGGGTGAGCTTCTCCTCCTCGCCCTGCAGCGTCTGGTGCTGCACCTCCAGGTCGCTGACCTGCTGCTGGAGGGCGGCCCGACGGGACAGCGCCTCGCGCGCCAGGTCCTCGCGGCCGAGCGCCAGCGCCTTGCGGCCCTGGTCCTCCAGCTTGGCGGACTGGCCCTGCAGCTGGTTCAGCTGGAGTTCGAGCCGCTTGCGGGAGGTGGCGACGTCGGCCACGCCGCGCCGCACCTTCTGCAGCAGCTCCAGCTGCTTCTGGTAGGAGTAATCGAGCGTCTCGCGCGGATCCTCGGCCCGGTCAAGGGCCTTGTTCGCCTTCGCGCGGAAGATCATCCCCATACGCTTCATGACACCGCTCATGGGCTTCGCGCGCCCCCTTCTGACGGACTTCGGCTCCAGCTCTCCAACAGGATCCACAGTACGGGCCCTGTCTCCATTACCGCACTGTTCGGAGCTCGATGCGCTCCTCCCCAAGGACGACTAGGTGCGGCGTTCCCTCCGGCCCAGGGTGTAGATGGATCTCGGGGAAACCACGCCCGTCCTTCGTGCGTACGACCAGAGACGCAGTCCGTTAGCGGATCGTTCCCGCCCCGCATGGGGTTCATGCCCACCACCCCGTACCCTTGGGTTTTGTGTTCCGTAGCCGTTCGAAGGACGAGAAGGCCCCCACCGACAAGGTGACGGCGGACCTCTCCACCCAGCAGCCCCGCGACCCCGAGGCCCCCAAGGGCCGCCCGACCCCGAAGCGGAGTGAAGCGCAGACCCAGCGTCGGCGCGCCGCGACGGTGCCGACCGACCGCAAGGAGGCCGCCAAGCGCCAGCGCGAGGCACGCCGCTCCGACCTGGCCCGTCAGCGCGAGGCGCTGGCAAGCGGCGACGAGCGTTATCTGCCGGCCCGCGACAAGGGTCCGGTCCGCCGTTTCGTGCGCGACTTCGTCGACTCGCGGTTCGCGATCGCCGAGTTCTTCCTGCCGATGGCCGTCGTGATCCTCGTGCTGTCGCTGTTCGGCAACGCCAACCGGGCGCTGCAGAACATCTCCCTGCTGCTCTGGCTCGGTGTGATCATCCTGATCGTCATCGACTCGATCGGCATCTGGCTCCGGCTGCGCAAGCAGCTGAACGAGCGCTTCCCGAACGAGCCGAAGCGCGGCGCGATCGCCTACGGTCTGATGCGTACGCTCCAGATGCGCCGACTGCGACTGCCGAAGCCGCAGGTCAAGCGCGGAGAGCGGCCCTGAGCGCCGACAGCTCGGAGCGCGGCGAACCCACTCTCGTCGAGGGCACCCTCGGCGAGGGTGCTTTCGGTGCGGCCACCTCGGAGGCGGGCGGTCCCGTACTGCCCGCCGTCGCGCAGCCGACCGGTCCCGGCGGCCTGCGCGACACCATCCGCCAGGAGATCGTCGCCCGCCAGCTCGACGAGCAGATATCCGGCCGCTACCCCGTCGGGCAGCGGCTGCGCATCCTCGACGCCGGCATGGGGCAGGGCGCGCAGACGCTGCGCCTCGCGCGGGCCGGGCACACCGTGACCGGTCTGGAGGCCGATCCGGAGCTCCTCAAGGCGGCGCGCGAGTCGCTGGCGACGGAGCCCGCCGGAATCCGCGAGCGGGTCCGGATGATCGAGGGCGACGGGCGCGAGACCGGCGTCCACTTCCTGCCCGGCAGCTTCGACGTGGTCCTCTGCCACGGCGTGCTCATGTACGCGGACGAGCCGGACGCGCTGCTCGCGGGCCTGGCCCGGATGCTGGCGCCCGGCGGTCTGCTCTCCCTGGTGGTGCGGAACGCGGAGGCGCTCGCCATGCGGCCGGGCCTCGCCGGGGACTGGTCGGGGGCGCTCACGGCCTTCGACTCCGACGTCTACACCGACGACCACGGCGTGAAGGTGCGGGCCGACCGCCTCGACGCGCTGACGGCGACGCTCGCGGGCATCGCGGCGCCGCTGCACGCCTGGTACGGGGTGCGTGTCTTCACGGACGGCGTCCCCGCCGGCGCGGGCCTTCCTGCTGCCGAGGAGCTGGACCGGCTGCTCGCCGCCGAGGACCGGGCGGGACGCGTGGAACCGTACCGGCGGATCGCCGCGCTCCTGCATCTGTGCGGCGTACGGCGGGCCTAGCGGGCCCGCGAGCCCGGGTGATCGGCAAGACACCCCCTAGCGGGACTTTCCGGACCTGATCCGGGCACCCCGCCCGTTTCCGGTCGTACCGCGTGCCTGCGGGGTGTCGTGGCGAGCCCGGCCTGATCGCCGGGACACCTCCTGGACACCCCGTTTCCGTCGTCCCGCGCGCGTGCGCCCATCAGCCCGCGCGCGCGTCGACGTACCGTCCTCCGGCGTGGCCGGAAGGGAGCGGGGAGACCGCGCTCCCTTCCGGGCGCCGGGGTGTCAGTTCTCGGCGTCGAGGGGCATGGGGCCGTAGATCTTGGTGCCGTCTTCGGAGAGGGTGACCTGGTCGGCGCCGCCGCCGAGGAGGTCACGCCAGTGCTCGCCGATCCAGCTTTCGGCGTCGCCCTGGGTGGTGAACTCCTCGGGGGTCACCACCGGGTCGACCTGTGTGCCGTCGGACTTCTCGAACCGCCACGTCCATGCCATGTCCGCCTCCTGGCGCTCACCGGATGATCGGTTTCCTGCCCGCAGCGTAGCCGGGCGCGCACGCCTCGCGGCGGCGCGGGAGGATCTGAGGGTGGAACTGACTTTGCTCGGCACCGGAGCCCCGCTCGGCCTGCCCCGCCCCGCTTGCCCCTGCGCCGTGTGCGCGCTCTCCCGTGGGACCCGGGCGCGGGCCGCGACGGCGTTGCTGGTCGACGGGGCGTTGCTGCTCGATCTGACCCCGGGGGCCGCACTGGCGGCGGCGCGTTCGGGGCATTCGCTCGTGGGTGTGCGGCAGGTGCTGCTCACGCATCCGCACGACGGTCCCGCGGTGGAGGTGCCGGCGGGGCTGCCGACGGCGGGCCGGGTTCCGGACGGCCGGGAGTTGACGCTGATCAGCGGGCACACGGTGCGGGCGGTGCCGATGGACTCCCCCGGCACGGGGTACGAGGTGACGTCGGCGGACGGCGAGCGGCTGCTGTACCTGCCGCCGGGCGGGGCTCCGGCGGGGCTGTCGGAGGACCACCGGGTGCCGTACGACATGGTGATCGGCGATGTGACGGGCCGCCCGGACGGGCTGGCGCGGCTGCGGGCGACCGGGGCGGTCGGGCCGGCCACCGAGGTGATCGCGGTGCACCTGGACCACGACGTGCCGACGGGGGCCGAGCTCGACCGGCGGCTGGCGGCGGCGGGCGCCCGGACGGTGCCGGACGGGACGACGCTGTACGTGGGCGAGTACCACGAGGTGCCGGACGTGCCGCGGCGGACGCTGGTGACCGGCGGAGCCAGGTCGGGGAAGTCGGTGGAGGCCGAGCGGCGCCTCGAGGCCTTCCCCGAGGTGCTGTACGTGGCGACGAGCGGGTCCCGGGAGGGCGACACGGAGTGGGCGCAGCGGGTGGGCCTGCACCGGGACCGGCGGCCGGGTTCCTGGCGTACCGCCGAGACCTGCGACCTCGTACCGCTGCTCGCCGGGGACGGGCCCGCGCTGCTGATCGACTGCCTGTCGCTGTGGCTGACGGACGCCATGGACCGGGTGGGGGCCTGGGACGACGCGACGTGGGCGGAGAGCGGGCAGGCGGCGCTGCGGGAGCGGACGGCGGAGCTGGTGGCGGCGGTGCGGGCGACGGGCCGCACGGTCGTGGCGGTGACGAACGAGGTGGGCTCGGGCGTGGTGCCGGGCACCGCGGCGGGGCGCCGGTTCCGGGACGAACTGGGCCGCTTGAACGCGGCCTTCGCCGACGAGTGCGAGCAGGTCCTCCTGGTGGTCGCAGGACAGGCGCTGGTGTTGCGCGGGTAGGGTGCGATCACCGATGGCCACCGGCCAGGCCCTAGCTGATTGTCACAAGGCGGAACCCTTGAACCTGGACGACTTCTCCGATCTGATCGAGCGCCCCGACGGCGGGATCCGGCGTGACGCCGAGGAGCGCCGGGAGCGGCTGGCCGTGCCGCCCGGGGCGCTGGGCCGCCTGGACGAGCTGGGCGAGTGGCTGGCGGCGGCGCAGGCGACCGTCAAGGTCCGGGCGATCGAGCAGCCGAGGGTGGTGCTGTTCGCGGGTGACCACGGGGTGGCCTCGCTCGACGTGTCCGGCCGTGCGGCGGGCACCGCGCACGAGCTGGTGCGGGCGGTCCTTGACGGGGCGAGCCCGGTCGCCGTGCTCGCCCGTTCGATGAGCGTGCCGGTGCGGGTCGTGGACGCCGGTCTGGACTGCGAGCCCGAGCTGCTGCCCGCCGACGTGGTGCGCCACCGGGTGCGGCGCGGCAGCGGCCGGATCGACGTGGAGAACGCGCTGACGGTCGAGGAGACCGAGGCGGCGGTCCGGCTCGGCATCGCGATCGCCGACGAGGAGGCGGACTCGGGCACCGATCTGGTGGTGCTCGGTGATCTGAGCGTCGGCGGCTCGACCCCGGCGTCGACGCTGATCGCGGCGCTGTGCGGGACGGACGCCTCGGTGGTGACCGGCCGGGGTGGCGCCGGGATCGACGATCTGGCCTGGATGCGCAAGTGCGCGGCGATCCGGGACGCGCTGCGGCGGGCCAGGCCGGTGCTCGGTGATCAGCTGGAGCTGCTCGCGGCGGTCGGCGGGGCGGACCTGGCGGCGATGACGGGTTTCCTGCTGCAGGCGTCGGTGCGGCGGATGCCGGTGATCCTGGACGGTGTGGTGGGCGCGGCCTGTGCGCTGGTGGCGCAGCGGGCGGCGTTCCGGGCGCCGGACTGGTGGCTGGCGGGCCAGGTGAGCGGGGAGCCGGCGCAGTCGAAGGCACTGGACCGGATGGCGCTCAACCCGCTGCTCGACCATGGCGTCCATGTGGGTGAGGGAACCGGGGCATTGCTCGCACTTCCCCTCGTCCAGGCCGCGGCGGCGCTCGCCGCGGAGCTGCCCGAGCGTCCGGATCCGGCCATGTCGGCCTCGTCCGACTCGTCGGACGACCCGGCCGCTTCGGCCGCGCCGGACGGGGACCTCTGAGGAAGCGGGGACCGAACGACTCCGGGGCGGCGGCGCGCCACGCGCGCGGCCGCCTCCGGCGCATCGGCACGGCAAGCAAGGCCCCATATGATCGCTTTTCATGGGAGAGGTCCGTTTGTCCGCCGAAGCAGCGCCCCGGGGCACCACCGTCCGTTCGCGGCGCAGCGCCGCGTTCGCCGTCTGGTACCTGCGCGTCGTCACGTTCATCAACTTCCTGAGCGCCGTCTGGGTCTCCTTCGGACAGGACCTGCGCCGGCACAACGAGGACAACTACTTCACGCCGTACATGCTCACGGCGGGCTTCGCCTCGGGGGTCTTCACCCTCTTCCTGGCCATCACCATGCGGCGCCGCAAACGGGCCGCCTGGATCCTCAACATGGTGCTCGGCGGCCTCTTCCTGCTGCTCTTCGCGCTCGTGATGGTGTTCCCCGAGATCCGGCAGCACGCCCAGAACTGGATCTCGCTCGGCCTGACCGCCGCCTTCGTCGTGGCACTGCTCCTCGGCCGCAAGGAGTTCTACGCGAAGGGCGACCGCTCCAACCCGCTGCTGGCCGCGGCCGTGGCCGTCGGCGGTCTGCTCGTCACCTCGCTGCTCGCCGCCGTCCTGGTCACCGTCACCAACACGTCCACGGTCCACTCCACCTTCCTGGAGCGCTGGCGGTACGGCGTGATGCGGCTGATCACCCTGGCCGCCGACGACTCGCGCCTGCCCGGGATCTCCACCCCCGGCTGGGTCGACGTCACCATCAACGTGCTGTCCACGCTGCTCCTGTTCGCCGTGCTCTTCGCGGCGTTCCGCTCCCGGCGGGCCACCGACCCGCTGACCGAGCAGGACGAGGACCGGCTGCGGGTCCTGCTCGACAAATACGGCGACCGGGACTCCCTGGGCTACTTCTCGCTGCGCCGCGAGAAGAGCGTCGTGTGGTCGCCGAGCGAGAAGGCGGCCGTCACCTACCGGGTGGTGGGCGGGGTGTCCCTCGCCTCCGGCGACCCGATCGGCGACCCCGAGGCCTGGCCCGGCGCCATCGAACCCTGGCTGGCCGAGGCCCGCGAGCACGGCTGGATCCCGGCGGTCATGGGCGCGAGCGAGGAGGCCGGGGTCATCTACGCCCGGCACGGCCTCGACGCCCTGGAGCTCGGCGACGAGGCGATCGTGGAGACCGACGAGTTCACCCTGGACGGCCGGGCCATGCGGACGGTCCGGCAGGCGTACAACCGGGTCAAGCGGGCCGGTTACGAGGTCGTGATCCGGCGCCACGAGGACATTCCGGCCGACGAGATGGCCGAGCTGCTGCGCAAGGCCGACGACTGGCGGGACGGGGCCACCGAACGGGGCTTCTCGATGGCGCTCGGCCGGCTCGGCGACCCGAGCGACGGCCGCTGCGTGATGCTGGAGTGCACCGACGGACAGGGCGAGCTGCGGGCCGTGCTGTCCTTCGTCCCGTGGGGTCCGAAGGGCCTCTCGCTCGACCTGATGCGGCGTGACCGGGAATCCGAGAACGGCCTGATGGAGTTCATGGTCATCGAACTCCTCCAGCGCGCCGAGGAGATCGGGATCACTCAGGTCTCGCTCAACTTCGCGATGTTCCGCTCCGTCTTCGAACGTGGCTCGAAGCTCGGGGCGGGACCCGTGCTGCGCATGTGGCGTTCACTGCTCAGTTTCTTCTCCCGCTGGTGGCAGATCGAGTCGCTGTACCGCGCCAACGCCAAGTACCGACCCATCTGGGAGCCCCGATTCATGCTCTTCGAGAAGAGTGCCGACCTGCTGCGCATCGGCCTCGCCGCCGGTCGGGCCGAGGGCTTCCTGGAGGCCCCCGTCCTGCCGAAGTGGATGCACCGCAGGCATCTGGAGAGCGGGCGTTGAGCGGGGGCCTCAAGGGATTCGCCCGCCGCGAGTGGGGGCCGCTGTTCACCGCCGTACGGACCGGGCTCGTCACCCGGCGGTGGGGCGCGATGCCGATGACGCTGGCCGCCGTCTGCCTCACCGCCCTGTTCCAGGTCGTGCAGAACCAGGACTGGGGCTACCAGCCGGTCCAGGACATCGGTTCCGTACGGGCCGAGGACCCCCTGTGGTCGGCGCTCCTCCGGACCCCGCTCTCGCTCTTCGTCCCCGCGCTCGACCTGCCCGTGTGGGGCGCCCTCGCCCAGGTGCTGCTGGTGTTCGGGATCGCCGAGATCTGCATCGGGCGGTGGCGGACGCTCGCCGTCGCCTACCTGGCGACGCTGAGCGGCACCCTCTACGCGCGCGTGGGCATCGCGCTCGGCCCCGACAGCCCGTTCGGGCTGCCCGCCACCGACGCGCAGGTCGTCGACACCGGCCCGTCGGCGGCCGTCGTGGGCCTCGCCGTGTACGTCTGCTGGCGGTACGGGGCCCGGTGGACGGGCGGGCTCGTCGTGGTGGCGATGGTGATCGAGGTCGTGGTCAAACCGAACCTGGCGGGCAAGGAGCACCTCGCGGCGATCACCGCCGTCCTCGTCCTGATCGCGGTCCAGGCCTGGCGCGAGCGGCGTCAGGGCGGGGGCGCGCCCCGCCCGGGCACACGCTCCTGGAAGCCGCCGATCACGTCCTGAAAGCGGCGCCGGACCTTGGTCCAGCGCTTGTCGTGCCGGTACGCGCGGATCGCGCCGCGGGCCCTTGACCGGTGGCGGCGGCCGTAGAACCGCCGGGACCACCAGGAGCCGGGGCGGGCCAGGCGGACGGCGCCGACGATCGCGACGAAGGGGATCAGGGTCCCGATCACGGCCATCCGGATCTTCCCCTTCACCAGGGTGACCAGGACGAGGAGGAAGTTCAGCACCAGGGTGAGGATGAAGGTGAGGCGGTCCTGGCTCTCGTCCGCCGTCATGTCGTTGACGCCGAGCGGCGAGAAGCCGCTGAGCGCGAGCCCCACCAGCGCCGCGGTGAGGACGACCACCTCCACGCTCTTGCGGCCCTCGTCCGACCAGTACACGTCGTCCAGGTGGAGGATCAGCGCGAACTCGTCGAGGACGAGCCCCGCGCCGACACCGAAGACGACGGCGAAGACGGCGGCGCCCACGCCGTGCCGGTCGCTGGCCACCGCGCCGAATCCGCCGACGACGGTGAGGACGACGCCGGGCACGACGTGATGGATGTGGAGTCCTCCGGAGGAGACGTTCCCGAAAGGTCCCTTCCCCGCCCTGATGAGCCGGGTGACGGTGCGGGTGACCAGGAATGTCAGGACGAAGGAGGTCAGAGCGAGCAGCATCGGGACCTTGCCCGGCTCGACGATGTTGCGGGAGAACCAGTGACCCATGCCACCCCGTTCCGATTTGCGCGATATGCGCAATCTACCGTCCGGGAGCGGCGATTACCCTGCCCGGATGGACGGCCTGCGTTTCGCCTTCGGCACCCTCACGGTGTTCCCCGCCCGCATCACCCGCTGGGACCGGGACGCGGCGCGCGCCGGCATGCTCTGCGCACCCGTGGCCGGGCTGGTCGTGGGACTCTCCGCCGCCGCGCTCGGCGGCACGCTCCTGCTGCTCGGGGCGGGCCCGCTGCTCTCGGCCGTCGCCGCCACCGCCGTCCCCGCCGTACTCACCCGCGGCCTCCACCTCGACGGCCTCGCGGACACGGCCGACGGCCTCGGCAGCGCCAAGCCGGCCGAGGACGCGCTGCGCATCATGAAGCAGTCGGACATCGGGCCGTTCGGCGTCATCGCGCTCGTCCTCGTCCTCCTCGCCCAGGTCGCCGCTCTGTTCCGGCTGTACGAGCAGAGCTGGGCGCACGGCACCGTCGCCCTCACGCTCGCCGCCACCGTCGCCCGCCTCGCCCTCACCCACGCCTCCCGCCACGGCGTCCCCGCCGCCCGACCCGAGGGCCTCGGCGCGATCGTCGCGCAGACCGTCCCGGTCCGCTCCTCGACCCTCTCCACCGCCGTCGTCCTCGTCGCCTGCGCCGCGACGGGCCTCCTCTCCTCCCCGTACGACGCCGTCCGCAACGTCCTCGCCGCCGGCGCCGCCCTCTGCGCGGCCGCACTCCTCCTCCGCCGCTGCGTCCGCCGCTTCGGCGGCGTCACGGGCGACGTCTTCGGCGCCGTGGAGGAGACCGCGGCGACGACGGCCCTGGTGGCACTGACCCTGGGGTGAGCCTTCCGCTGCCCGGGGCGCACAACCATCGACGCGGCCGGCGGGTCACATCACCATGGCCAGAGGCCGCCACACCCGTACCGCCGCCGTGCTCGCCACGGCGATCCTGCTCCTGAGCGCCTGCGGCGGGGCGGTGACTCCCCCGACGCCAAGCCCGCGTCCGCCGCGACGGGGCATCCGGTCTTCGACCAGAAGCTGGACCGCCAGCTGTTCCTGGCGGCGCGCCGGACGCAGAAGGCGGGGAACGCGCGCTTCGTCCAGACCCTCGTCTTCGGTTCGAAGAAGGAGGCCGTGCGTACCGGGCGACCATGCCCTTCGAGGTGCTGCGGGCCATGTTCCCCTCCGACCTGGGCGAGGAGCTGACCGTCGACGAGTCCACGGGCCACGCGCAGGAGGGGGTGCCGCTGACCGTCACGGTGGACCGGGAAGGCCGGATCACCCGCGCGACGGCCGATCTCTCCACGCTCCTGCGCAAGGACGGCGCCTTCGCCGGGTTCACGACCCTGACCTCGGACCTCACCCTCACCGGGTACGGCACCTCGGCGCCGGCCATGACCCCGTCCGGGACCGTCCGCACGGCGGCCGGGAACGTCCTGGCCATGCGGGACGTGAAGGATGGCGGCTGCGTCGACTTCGACGCCGGTCAGCGCCTCGCGCACATGGTCGTGAACGTGGACTGCGCCGGGCCGCACGACGCCCGCGTCCTCACTCGGATCGCACCGCGCGAGGGCACTTCGCCGGAGGACACCCAGGAGCGGTCCGACATCGCCTGCGCCTACGCCCACGACGTGCGGAAGCCCGCGTGGCTGCCGAAGGCGACCGACATCTGGGCCTGGTGGACCCCCGTGCCCCAGGGGCAGCCCGGCAAGGACGGGGTGACCTGCTACGTGACCACGAAACGCGGCGACTCGTAGGTCCTGTCGTCGCGGGGCGGGGCGGGGGCTGGAGTGCGGCGACAGGCTTAGCAGGGCTTGCGCCACACTCCGAGTTCGTACTTCTTCTGCATGGAGCTGAGGCCCAGTTTCCGGGCCTGGGGGCAGAACTGGGAGGGCGTCAGTTCGTATTCGACGTGGAAGACGGCCTTGCCGGCGGCGATGAAGGGGGCGAGCCGTCCGCACTCGTCGTACTCGGCGCACTGCTCGTTGACGGCGAAGTCGAAGTCGGCGAGGAGCTGGGGGATCTGGTCGAGGTCGTTCTTGAGGCCGACGGAGAGGCCACGGTCGTGGGCGAGGCGGGCGACGAGACGGTTGTAGCGGAGCTGGTCGGCGGCGGTGAGGGGGAAGCCGGTGGGGTTGCGGTAGCCGTCCATGTTGTCGGGCTCGACGGCGTCGAAGCCCTTGTCGCGGCACATGTCGAGGCGCGCGGCCATGAGGGGTTCGAGGAGGTCGGTGCGGCGGATGTCGAGCCAGCGCTCGCCCTCCCAGCCGTTGCCCTTGCCGAGGAGCGACCGGGGGAACCTCGCCGCGTCCGGCCGGAAGTCCTCCCAGGCGCCTGTGGAGAGGTAGCAGACGACCTTGCGGCCGCGGGCGTGCAGGTCCTTGACGGTGGCAGCGGGGTGGTCGAAGCCGTCGATGTCGTACACGGGGACGTCGACGGTCGGGTCGAGGCGGCCGCTGAGCTGCCACTGCCAGGCGAGGCCGGGCTTGGGCCGCCAGCGGTCCGCGTCCGTCGCCTTCGGGTCGGGGCCGGGGCCCGTCGTGCAGGCGGTGGCGAGCAGGAGCAGCCCCGCGACCAGGGGCAGCAGGCGCCGCGTCGGGCGGGCGGTTCTCATCGGGCGGGCTCCAGGAGGTGCGGAAGGGTGCCCCAGGGGTGGGCGCCGGTGCCGGGGACGGCGCAGTGCACCGGGGTGGCGGGGCGGACGCCGGACGGGGCCGCGTAGACGAGGTGGCAGTAGTGCGGGGCGACAGGGAGGTCGAGCGCGCGGTACGTGTCCCAGGGGCCCTCGAAGGTGACCAGGAGGTCGGCCTGGGCCTCGTAGCCGGGGTCGGGGTGGGCGCCGTGGTTGAAGACGAGGGTGGCGGCTCCGGCGGCCCGCGCCGCGACCGCGATCCGGCGGTAGTGGGCGAGCGCCCCGGGCGCGGTCGCGACCTGGTCGAGGAAGGCCCCGGCGGCGCCGTACCAGTCGCGGTGGCGGAGCAGTTCGGCGACGACCTCGGCGTGCGGGCGGCGGCCGTAGGCGGTGTCCACGTAGCCGAGGACGCGTACGCCGGCGGCCCGCAGGCGCCCGGCCGCGTCGGCGAACGCCGGGTCGGGCGCCTCCCCGGCGCCGCTCGCCGGGTTGAGGACGACGCCGTACAGGGAGGGCGCAGCGTCGACGAGGGCCGCCCAGGCCTCGGGACGCTCGGCCGGGTGCTCGTAGTACGGCACCAGGAGCGAAGGGGTCGTCACGGTCCCCCCTACACGCGGTGGACGGTCGGTCGTACCAGCAGGACACAGCTCAGCACGGCCAGCAGCGCCGCCGCTCCCCCGGCCGCCGCGGGTCCCGCGGCCGGCAGCGCGGTCTGGGCCGCCGCCGCGAGCAGGCAGACGGCGGCCGCGCTGAGCACCGCGCCGAAGGCCTGGAGCAGCAGGCCCAGCCAGAGCACGCTGCCGATCAGGAGCAGGGTGGCCAGGCGCGGGAGCGTCGGCCAGGGCGCGTCCGGCCAGACGAGGGTGGCGGTGAGGGTGAGGGCGAGCAGGACGGTGAGGTAGCCGCCGAGGCAGAGGACGAGGGTGCCGGTGACCGCCCGGCGGAACTCCCGGGCCGTGGTGAGGGTCCGCAGCCGGGCGAGGCTCTCGTCCCTGAACCGGTACAGCAGCCACTCGGCGGGGCCCATCGACAGGGTGAGCGCGATGACCGCCCCCGCCCCACCGACCAGCGTGTCGCCCGCGCCCGCCCTCAGGACGAGGAGCCCGCTGCCGAGGCCGAACAGGCCGTACGGCAGGGAGACCGCCGGCGGTGGCCCGCCGCGGCCCGGCGCGCCCCGCCGCACGCCGGGCCGGAGCACGAGCGCGGCGCAGGCCGCGGACGCGGCCAGCGAGGCGAGGAGCAGTCCGGCCCGCAGCGCGTCGGGCAGGTCCCAGTGGAACGCCGGGACCGCCCCGGCCAGCGGTGACAGGGCGCAGAGCAGGGCCCGTTCGCGGCCGAGGACCAGGAGGACGGTCGCGGCGGCGAGGTACAGCGACTGGCCGGCCGCGAACACGGCGGCCGGGGTCTCGCCGGGCCCGGCGACCGCGAGGGCGGCGGCCGTCCCGGCGAGCGCGCCCGCCGGTGCGCCGACGAGCAGCGCGCGGGCGGCGGCCGGCCGGTCGCCGAGGCCCAGCCAGGTGTACGCCCGGTGGGACAAGGCCTGGTTCCACACCCAGCCGGTGACGGCCCCGGCGAGGAGCGGGAGCGCCCCGGCGGGAAGACCTGACCGGCCCTGCTCTCCGGCCAGGAGTGGCGCGGCGAGGACGTACGCCAGGCCGGGCAGCGCGAAGACGAGCCCGCGCAGCAGGCAGCCCGCGAGCTCCGAGTGCCAGGGTCCGCCCCGCCGCGCGGCCGGCTCCGGGTGGCGCCGCTCCACGCGCGCGTAGAGGTCCTCGGCGAGTGCGAAGGAGTCGGCGCGGCCGTAGGTGAGGCGGATGTGGTCGTCGGTCATGCCGTCGGACTCGAGGATCGCGGCGATCTCGTCCGGGTGGACGGCGACGGCGACGAAGCCGTCGAGTCGCTCGGCGAGTTCGTCGAGGGGGTCCCCTGCGAGCTCGTCGAGCGGGTCCTCGGCGGGCTCGTCCGCGGGCGGGGCGTCGGGCGCGGGCGGCGCCGCGGGTGCGGGCGGGTGGGGGTGGGCGGCGCGTTCCGCGGGCCGCGGCGCGGCGCGTGCCGCCGGGTTCTCGCGGCGGGGGCGGGGGATCGCGGGGAGCGGGGTCGTGGTCGCCGGGGGTTTCAGCCAGAGGGAGCCGCTCATGCCGGGGTGCCTCCTGGGACGAGGGCCGCGGGGGCACGGCGCGGGGCGGGGATGCTGAGGCGGAGGGGCGCGGGGGTGACGGGCGGCGCCGGGCACGGCGGGCGGGCGCCCGCCAGTTCGCGGTAGATCTGGCGGAAGCCGTCCACCGAGCGGTTGAGGGTGAAGCGGTCGATGACGCGCCGGCGTGCCAGGCGGCCGAGTTCG
This sequence comes from Streptomyces sp. LMG1-1-1.1, assembly GCF_040815545.1. Lineage (NCBI taxonomy): Bacteria > Bacillati > Actinomycetota > Actinomycetes > Kitasatosporales > Streptomycetaceae > Streptomyces > Streptomyces sp. LMG1-1-1.1. Next base: position 25,175 of record NZ_JBFPNH010000060.1, read on the forward strand.
GCGCGCCGGGCTCCGTCCCGCAGGAGTTCGGTGACGGCGGCGGCCATGACGGCCGGTTCGCGGGGCGGGACGACGATCCCGGTGTCGCCGACGGCCTCCCGTACGCCTCCGACGTCCGTGGAGACGGTGGCGCGGCCGCAGGACATGGCCTCGATGAGGGAGAAGGGGAAGCCCTCGCTGATGGAGGAGAGCATGACGACGCTGCCCGCGGCGTAGGCGGAGGGCACGTCGGAGACGCGGCCCTCGAAGGTCACCCCGTCGGTGACGCCCAGTTCGGCGGCGAGCTTCTCCAGGCGGGTGCGGTAGTCCTCGTTGCCGGCCGGGACCGGGCCGAACAACCGGAGCCGCAGCTCGGGGAGTTCGGCGCGGCAGATCGCGTACGCCCGGACCAGGGTCTCCAGGTCCTTGATGGGGTCGACGCGTCCGCACCAGCTGAGCGTGGGGGTCTCGGGTTCGGGTCCGGCCTCGGGGAAGAGGGCGGGGTCGACGCCGTTGTAGACGGTGCGGATGCGCTCGGCGGGGGCGCCGCCGCGCTCCTCCCAGCGCCGGTTGTACTGGTTGCAGGGGGTGATGAGGTCGGCCTTGACGTATCCGAGGGTGTTGAGCTCGCGGTAGAAGCCGAGCATGAGGGCCTTGACGGGCCAGCGCTGCGCTTCGGTGCGGTAGCCGAGGTAGCGCTCGCGGAGGTAGATGCCGTGTTCGGTGAGCAGGAAGGGCACCCCTTCGAAGTGCTGCGCGGCGAGTGCGGGCAGCGTGGCGAGACCGCTGGAGACGGCGTGAGCGACGCTGCCGTCGGCTATCCGGGCGGCGAGCGGCCGCAGGGCGTGTTCCAGCAGGTCGGTGGCGGTGAGTGCGTCGTGGACGGTGGGCCGGGCCGCGCGCGTCGGCAGGTGCGGCATGGTCCAGATCCACATGAGGGAGCGGAGGGCCGGCTCGGAGCGGAGCGCGGCGGTCAGCCGTCCCTGCCGGGCGAGGGCGGCCAGTTCGTAGAGGCTCGCGCCGAAGTCGCGGCCCGCGTCGGGGTCGAGGAGGGCGAGCAGGAGTCCTTCGTAGGCGTCGAGGAACCGGCGGCGTTCGCGCCCCCGCAGGGGCCGGTTCGCTCCGGTGAACAAGCCGGAGGCGGCCGGTCCCTGCGGGAGTCCCCAGAGGGGGTACGCGGTGTGCCGGGTGACGTTGGCCGGCAGCTCCCAGGTGACGGGTTCGCGGCCGCTGCCGGTGAGGGCGAGGATCTCGAAGTCGACCTCGGGCATGCCGCGGACGAGCTGGTCGCACCAGGTGCTGACGCCTCCGTGGACGTGCGGATAGGTGCCTTCGGTGAGCATGGTGACATGGCGGCCACGGCTCGGCATGTGCGGTTCCCCCCAGAACGTGCTGGTCAGGCGGTCGGGAGCGTGAGTGTGACGGTGCTCTGGAGCAGTTCGGGCGTGGTCCAGGCGGAGCGGGTGCCGGCGTAGGGCGAGCCGAAGGCGGCGGTGCCGAGCAGGAGCCGCTTGCGGGTGCCCTCGGGGGCGGTGACGGGCGCGGTGACGCCGGAGGGGGCCTTGATGGTGACCGTGGTGCCGATGCGGTAGGCGGTGACCTTGCCGGCGGCGAGGGCCTGGTCCCACGCGGTGCGGCGGCTCAGCTCGGTGCCGACGTCCCGCTGGGCCGGGTTCACCAGCGGCGCGTTGGGCGCGAACAGGGCCCGGTAGTCGGCGAGTACGCGGTCGAGGACGGGGTAGAGGAGCCGTTCCTCGGCGAGGTTGGACTGGTGCACGTAGTGCGGGCGGGGGTCGTTGCCCAGGACGTGGGAGAGCGCGGTGCGGGCCTCCTGCGGGACGATCCGCTCGGCGTAGCCGGTGGCGGTGTCGAGGGGGGCGGGCAGGCAGGTGGAGGCCGGGTTGGACTCGCAGATGCCGCTGCCGCCGTGGGCGCGGGAGGTGTAGATCCAGTTGTACTCGTCGGTCATCTCGGCGGCGGTGCCCACGTTGTAGTACACGTTCATGGGGTGGCGGGGCACGGTCCTCGCGGCGCCGGATGCGGTGCCGACCGCGCGCTGCTGCGGTTCGCGGGAGTTGTCGCTGCCGGTCCACTTGACGCCGTTGTCCGCGAGGGCGCCGGCGAGGTTGGGGTTGTCGACGGGCTGCTGGGGCAAGGTCCTCAGACCGGAGTGCTCGCCGGTGACGAGCTCGCTGCGGTCGACGGAGATGCCTTTGCCGACGGCCCAGTTGTGGTTGTCGCGGATCTGGGCGGAGAGTTCGGAGCGGCCGACCCAGAGGGTGTTCCCGGTGGTGTCCTTGGCGCACTGCCAGGGGACGACGGTGTTGTCCTGGACGCATCCGAGGAAGGGGTGGGTGTAGGTGTGATTGATCCACCGGTACTGGGCGCGGTCGGCCACCAGCCGGTCGGTGAGCGGGTCGGTGCCGCCGTGTTCGGTCTTCCACTGCTCGCCCTGGCCGCCGTTGTAGACCATGTCGAGGGTGAAGCCGGAGGATTTCTGCCAGGCGGCGGCGTACTGCGCGTCGGCGACGGTCATGCGGATCGGGTTGACGCCCTCGCCGTCGTCGCCGACGCAGTCGAAGTCGCCGGGGGTGCAGTCGAGGGCGGCGTCCCAGCGGGCGTCGGGGGCGAAGACGTCGTCGACGTGGACGGAGAGGTAGTTGCGGCTCTGTCCGAGGTGGATGCCCTGGGTGAGCCATTCGACGATGCCGCGGGCGAGGGTCCGGAACTGCCGCTGGTACTGGTTGTAGGCGAAGGTGACGACGAGCTCGCGGCGTCCGTCGGCGGCGTACTCGCCGATGAGGCTGGCCCGGCCGCCGCCGGAGACGGGGATGTCGAGGTAGCTGGTGTAGCCGGCCCGGGGGCGGCCGGCGTAGCCGTAACTCTCGTCGATCGCGGGGTCGTTGTCCTCGAAGGCGAGCGACCCGGCGAGGTAGCGGAAGGGGCCGGCCCGTCCGGCGGCGGTGACGCCGGCCGTGGTCCCGTCGAGGACGCCGGACCAACCGCCCTGGTCGGTGTAGTCGAGGCCGACGCCGGGGTGCGACCAGGTGTAGGCGTCGACCTGCGGGATCCCGTAGGTCCGCTCGTACGCCTGGAGGGCGGTCTGCTCGGCGGAGCCGGAGCCGAAGGCGCTCTCGTGGGGCAGGACCACGCCCTGGTACTTGGCGCGGGGGCGGCCGTCGACCGTGTCGCTGAGGAAGGCCGCGTCGACGACCGGCCGGTTCGGGTCGCCGAGGTCGATCGTGCGGTACGGGACGCCGGAGCCCTTCAGCTCGGCGGTGATCGCCTCGACCGCGCTGCCGCCGTCGTCGACGACGAGGACGGTGAGGTCCACCCTGGGCACGGGTGCGGCGACCGCCTGCGCGGACGGCACGACGGTGGCGAGCAGCGCGGCCGCGGCGAGGACCGCGAGCCGGGCGCCGCGGGGAGCGCCGGTACGGGGTGCGGGGCGGGCGCCGTGCGACGTGCGGGGCGCGGTTCTGGGCGTGCGGATTCGGCCGGAGTCCATCGGGTGTGTCCCCCCTCGAACAGGTCCGCCCGGGCCGTCGCGGGATCGGGGGGACCTGTGGAGATGATGCAGATGGTGCAAAGGCGAGAGAGTCGTCCTTGCGTGAATGAGGCGAGTGTGGAGCAGCTCTCCGGGCCTGGAAGGTAAACATGAAAGAGACACCACGGATGAGTGAATCACCGCCGCCGTGAGCGAACCGAATGAGCGAGCGTAGGCTCGTTCTCGGCCCTCTTCGGGCCGAAATACGATGAGGCGGGCACGGTCGGCCCATCCCTCGACCACCACGAACTGAACGAAAGCGAGATTTCACCACCGTGACTGCTCTCACTCTCAGCACCGCCGGCGCGGCGACGCTGCGTGCCGACGTCCTCGTCGTCGGCGTCGCGAAGTCCGGCAAGACGCTCGTCGTCGCCCCGGGCGCCGAGGCCGTCGACAAGGCCTTCGACGGCCGCCTCGCCGCCGTCCTGGAGACCCTGGGCGCCTCGGGTGCCGAGGGTGAGGCGACGAAGCTCCCCGCCCCCGCCGGTGTGAAGGCCCCGGTCGTCCTGGCCGTCGGCCTCGGCACCGCCCCCGAGGACGGCGAGTCGTACGGCTCGGAGATCCTGCGCCGCGCCGCCGGTACCGCCGCCCGCGGCCTGACCGGCGTGAAGAAGGCCGCGTTCGCCCTGCCGATCGCCGCCGCCGACGACGCCGCCGCCATCGCCGAGGGCGCGCTGCTCGGCGCGTACGTCTACACCGCGTACCAGGACAGCGCCGACGCGAAGAAGCCGCTGGCCGAGGTCGCCCTGCTCGGTGCCAAGCCCCGCGACAAGGCCTTCAAGGCCGCCGCGGAGCGCGCCCTGGCCGTCGCCGAGGAGATGAACCGCGCCCGCGACCTGGTCAACATGCCGCCCAACGAGCTGACCCCGGCCGCGTTCGCCGCCGCCGCCCAGGCCGCCGGCAAGGAGCACGGCCTCAAGGTCCAGGTCCTCGACGAGAAGGCACTCGCCAAGGGCGGCTACGGCGGCATCCTGGGCGTGGGCAACGGCTCCGTGAACCCGCCGCGCCTGGTCCGCGTCGCCTACACCCACCCGAAGGCGGAGCGGACCCTCGCCCTGGTCGGCAAGGGCATCACCTACGACTCGGGCGGCATCTCCCTGAAGCCGGCCGGCCACAACGAGACGATGAAGTGCGACATGGCCGGCGCCGCCGCCGTCCTGTCCACCGTCGTCGCCGCGGCCCGCATCGGCCTCGAGGTCAACGTCACCGGCTGGCTGGCGCTCGCCGAGAACATGCCCTCCGGCTCCGCCACCCGCCCGGGTGACGTGCTGAACATGTACAGCGGCAAGACCGTCGAGGTCCTGAACACCGACGCCGAGGGCCGCCTCGTCCTCGCCGACGCGCTGACGAAGGCCTCCGAGGAGCACCCGGACGCGATCGTCGACGTGGCGACCCTGACCGGCGCGATGGTCCTCGCCCTGGGCGACCGCACCTTCGGCATCATGGCGAACGACGACGACTACCGGACCGCGATCCACGAGATCGCCGAGGAGGTCGGCGAGCAGTCCTGGCCGATGCCGCTCCCCGCGGACCTGCGCAAGACGATGGACTCCCCCACCGCGGACATGGCCAACATGGGCGTCCGGATGGGCGGCGGCCTGGTCGCCGGCCTGTTCCTCCAGGAGTTCGTGGGCGAGGGCATCACCTGGGCCCACCTGGACATCGCGGGCCCGGCCTTCCACGAGGGCGCCCCGTACGGCTACACCCCCAAGGGCGGCACCGGCTCCTCGGTCCGCACCCTGGTGAAGCTGGCCGAGCGCACGGCGGCCGGCGAGCTCTGAGCTCCCCCGTGACAGGTACGGCCCCGGGCTCCGCGTCCGGGGCCGTACCCGTTGCCGACTGTTCGCTCGCGACGAAATCCGTAGGTTCGTACGCCGCGCCGACCCCGCCGTACGGACGATCGGCCGTCTCAGAGCACGGCCCCGCGTCCCGCCATCCGTCAACAAGTGCGAAGATGGGTTCTCGGCAGGACAGGGCCCCCACCACAGGGCCGAAATAAAGCGGCCGAACACCAGCCGCCGCCCGGTCATCGAAGACCGGCGACGAGCGCACATGCATGGAGGACGTGACGTGGCGAACGACGCCAGCACCGTTTTCGACCTAGTGATCCTCGGCGGCGGTAGCGGCGGTTACGCCGCGGCCCTGCGCGGAGCGCAGCTGGGCCTGGACGTCGCACTGATCGAGAAGAACAAGCTCGGCGGCACCTGCCTGCACAACGGCTGCATCCCGACGAAGGCCCTGCTCCACGCCGGCGAGGTCGCCGACCAGGCGCGCGAGGCGGAGCAGTTCGGTGTCAAGGCCTCTTTCGAGGGCATCGACATCAAGGGCGTGCACAAGTACAAGGACGACGTGATCTCGGGCCTGTACAAGGGTCTGCAGGGTCTCGTCGCCTCCCGCAAGGTGACCTACATCGAGGGCACGGGCCGCCTGTCCTCCCCGACCTCCGTCGACGTCGACGGTCGTCGCGTCGAGGGCCGTCACGTCCTCCTGGCCACCGGCTCCGTGCCGAAGTCGCTCCCCGGCCTGGAGATCGACGGCAACCGGATCATCTCCTCGGACCACGCGCTGACCCTGGACCGGGTCCCGGAGTCCGCGATCATCCTGGGCGGCGGCGTCATCGGCGTCGAGTTCGCCTCGGCGTGGAAGTCCTTCGGCACCGACGTCACCGTCATCGAGGGCCTGAAGCACCTCGTCCCGGTCGAGGACGAGAACAGCTCGAAGCTGCTCGAGCGCGCGTTCCGCAAGCGCGGCATCAAGTTCAACCTCGGCACCTTCTTCCAGTCCGCCGAGTACACCGACAGCGGCGTCAAGGTCACCCTGGCCGACGGCAAGACCTTCGAGGCCGAGGTCCTCCTGGTCGCCATCGGCCGCGGCCCGGTCTCCGCCGGTCTCGGTTACGAGGAGCAGGGCGTCGCGATGGACCGCGGCTACGTCCTGGTCGACGAGTACATGCGCACCAACGTGCCGACGATCTCGGCCGTGGGCGACCTCGTCCCGACGCTCCAGCTCGCGCACGTCGGCTTCGCCGAGGGCATCCTCGTCGCGGAGCGCCTGGCCGGCCTGAAGGCCGTCCCGATCGACTACGACGGCGTGCCCCGGGTGACGTACTGCCACCCCGAGGTCGCCTCCGTCGGCATCACCGAGGCGAAGGCCAAGGAGATCTACGGCGCGGACAAGGTCGTCGCCCTGAAGTACAACCTCGCGGGCAACGGCAAGAGCAAGATCCTCAAGACCGCGGGCGAGATCAAGCTCGTCCAGGTCAAGGACGGTGCCGTGGTCGGCGTCCACATGGTCGGTGACCGCATGGGCGAGCAGGTCGGCGAAGCACAGCTGATCTACAACTGGGAGGCGCTGCCGGCCGAGGTCGCGCAGCTCATCCACGCCCACCCGACCCAGAACGAGGCGCTCGGCGAGGCCCACCTGGCCCTGGCGGGCAAGCCGCTGCACTCCCACGACTGACGCTCACGTCATCACAGGGCGCGACGACCACTTTCCGCAATTCGTTAGGAGCAACTGAAACCATGTCGGTTTCCGTAACCCTGCCGGCGCTCGGCGAGAGCGTCACCGAGGGCACCGTCACCCGCTGGCTCAAGGCCGAGGGTGAGCGTGTCGAGGCCGACGAGCCGCTGCTCGAGGTCTCGACCGACAAGGTCGACACCGAGATCCCCGCCCCCGCCTCGGGCATCCTGGCCTCCATCAAGGTCGCCGAGGACGAGACGGTCGAGGTCGGCGCCGAGCTGGCCATCATCGACGACGGCTCGGGCGCCTCCGCCCCGGCCGCCGCCCCCGCCGCCGAGGCCGCTCCGGCCCCGGCCGCCGCCCCGGCCCCCGTGGCCGAGGCACCGGC
>NZ_JBFPNH010000061.1:0-29735 GCF_040815545.1 Streptomyces sp. LMG1-1-1.1
TGGCGACCAGCGCGTCCAGCGCCTCCTGCGGGAACCGGCCCTCCTCGTCCACCGCCGCCGCGAACGGAACGATCTTCGCCTCCGCGAGCGCACGGACCGACTCCCGGAGCATGTCGTGCTCCTCGGAAGGCCGATAAAGGTCGAAGTCCTTGCCCATGATGTGGTCCCCTAGACGCTTGTGGCACTGAGTACCCTCAGCAAAACACACTCAGTGCCACGACGCCAGAGCGCCCCGACGCTGTTCCGCGTCGGGGCGCTGAAGCAACCGTCTGGTCGGTTCTGTTAACCGTGTGTGTCGCCGGCGGAGTCCTGCTCCCGACGGAGCACCTGCTCCTCGTACTCGGCCGCCAGCTGCGCCACGCGACCCTCGCCGAGGTCGAGGCTGGTCAGCAGCGCGGGCGTGCAGATGCTCGGCATGAAGTGCTGGAGGAGGACGGAGACCCGATGTGCCAGATCTTCGCGATCGCACAGGATCTGGGACATCGCCTGGACCCCGGAGAAGGCTCCGCAGAAGAGCCTGGCCGTGTCCGCCACGTCCACGTGCACGAGGAGCTCGCCCCGCGCGTGCGAGGCCGTCAGGATCGCCGACACCTCGTCGATCCAGGCCTGGAAGGCGCCGACCCGGTCGACTCCGGTGGCGCCGGTGTCCAGGGCCAGGCCGACGCTGGCGCGCACCAGGGCGTCGTGCTGCAGACGGTGGGTGAGGAGGAAGCACTGGTCCGCGAGCTCCTGCAGCTTGATCGACCGCGGCGGCAGCGGCACGTCGAGCATCTGCGCATCGAGCACACCGAGGGCTACTTCTTCCTTGGAAGCAAAGTGGAAGTACAGCGCACCCTTGGTCACGCCGGCGCGCACCAGGATTTCCCCGATGGTCGTCCGCTCGTAACCGCGCTCCGCGAACACCGTCGCGGCCGCCTCCAGGATCGCCCGTCGGGTCTTGATTGCACGCGCTTGCTGCGCCAAGGCGCCTCCTGCCGTCTGTGCTCAACGTGAGACGTGAAGCATTGAAAAGAAAACCGGGCTGTACGTATTCTATGCAGGGCGGACATACCGCCCGGGGGCGCGGGGACGCAAGGGGTATCCATGGATCAGGACGGTCGCGGAGCGGCGGCGCGCGTTCCCGGGGAGTTCGTACACCGAGCCGACCCCGCGGACATCATCCCCACGGGCTGGACACAGCTGGGGGACGACCGGTTCTCCGTTACGGCCCACTGGCCCGCCACACATCCCTTCTTCTCTCCGGTGGCAGGGGATCGTCACGACCCCGTGCTGGTGGCCGAGACGATACGTCAGGCCACCATGCTCGTGGCTCATGCCGAGCTGGGGGTACCCGTGGAGGACCAGTTCGTCATGTGGGGCCTCCATTACACCGCCGACCCCGACGCGCTCGCCGTGGACGGCCTCTCCTCCGACATCACCCTGGACGTCGTCTGCTCCGAGCTCGGCAGCCGCGGCGGCCGGCTCGGGAACCTGCGCACCACCGTGGTCCTGACCCGCGACGGCCGGCACCTCGCCACCGGCGGGGCCCTGGCCCGCGCCACCTCCGCCCAGGCCTACCGCCGGATCCGCGGCGAGCGGATGGCCGCGCTCGGCCGGCCCGTCCCGCTGATCCCGGGCGTGGACCCGCACCTGGTCGGCCGCGAGCACGCCAGGGACGTCGTCCTGGCGCCCGGTACCAGGCCCGGCCAGTGGCAGCTGCGGGTCAACACCGGGCACCCCACGCTCTTCCGCCGTCCGAACGACCACATACCGGGGATGCTGCTCCTGGAGGCCGCCCGGCAGGCGGCGGCGATGACGATCGGCACCGGCGCGTACCTGCCCGCCGGCATGGACGTCTCCTTCTCGCGCTACGCCGAACTCGACGGCCCCTGCTGGATCGAGGCCGAGACCGTGCCCGGCACCGACCCGTCGGTGTCCACCGTCCGGGTCGAAGGCCGACAGGACGGCCGGTCCGTCTTCGTCGCCACCCTCACCTCCCCGGCCCGGTCCCTGGCGGTGGCCGTCGGCGGCCTCGACGGCCGGCGTGCGTCCTGATCCGGACGGGAACGACATGCCTCGCATCCTGATCACCGGGTCTACCGGGTTCATCGGCGGCCGGGTGGCGGCGACGGCCGCGGCGCGGACGGACGTCGGGCACCTCAGGCTGCTCGCCCGCCGCCCCCTTCCGCCGACCGCGCACGCATCGGCGACCGGTTCCGCCGGGCAGGAACGGAACCAGGACGGCCGACCGGATTTCGAGACCGTCGTCGGCGACCTCCGTGACCCCGCGTCACTCCGTCGCGCCTGCGCGGGAGTCGACGTGCTGATCCACTGCGCCTCGGCGATCGGCGGGGACGAGGAGACGGCCCGCGCGGTCAACGACGAGGGCACCCGGGCCCTGGTCGACGCCGCCGTACGCGCCGGCGTGACCCGGATCGTCGCCCTGAGCACCGCCTCGGTCCACGGCCGTGGACCCTTCCGGGCCGCGGCCCCCGGCACCCTCCCGCTCGCCCCCGGCTCGGTGACGAGCCGCACCCGGGCGGCGGGCGAGCGGCACGTCCTGGCCGCGGGCGGAGCCGTCCTGCGGCCGCACTTCGTCTACGGCGCGGGCGACCGGCAGCTGTTGCCCGGCCTGGTCCGGCTGCTCGCCGCACTGCCCGGCCCGCTCGAAGCGGGCTCCTCGCTGCACTCCGTGACCGGGGTCGACGGGCTGGCCCGGGCCCTGCTCGGCGCGGCGCTGTCGGAGCGGGCGCCGGCGGGCCCGTACTACGTCACCCATCCCGAACCGGTGCCGGTGGCGGAACTGCTCGCGCCCTGCGAGGCGCTCCTCACCGGCCGCCCGGGCCCGGCCCGGGGGCCCGCCGTGGACATCGCCGAGGCCCGCGAGCTCCTCGCGGACCTCCCCTTCGGGCTGCACCACCTCGCCATGCTCGCCACCGACCACTGGTTCGACGACGACCGCCCCTGGCGGGAGTGGGCCTGCGATCAGGGGCCGGGCTACACCGCCGGGATCGCCGAACACATGGACTGGTACCGGGAGTTCCTGGGCGGGGCCTGACCGGCCCGGAGTCCGGGGCGGACCGGGACCGGGTCGGCGGGCGGCCCGGGGGCCGGGCCGGCCCCGGGGCGGATCAGCCCCCGGTCACGGGGACGGAGCGCGGACGGACCGTCAGCCGACCGGGGGCCGCGGTGCCCGCCGGTTCCAGGTCCGCGAGCGCCCCGGGACCGGCGAGCAGCGGCAGGAGGGTCTGCCAGAGGCCGGTGACCGTGCGCGGGGAAAGCCATTCGTCGTTGTCGCGGCCGAGGGCCTCCAGGCCGACGGTGGCGGCCACGACGGTCCGGGCGAGGTCCCGCTGGCCGCCCGGGCCGGAGGCGAGGAGCCCCTCGTCGGCCGCCTCCGCGAGCCGCTGCTGCACGCAGCTCTGCCACTCCTGTCGCAGATTCAGTTCCGTACGCCGGTCGTCCGCGCAGCTGAGCCGGAAGCCCGCGCGGACGACGACGTCCTCGCGGAGCAGCCGGGCCAGGGCGTGCACGGTGTCGGCGAGGTTCTGCAGGGCGTTCGACGGCCGACGGTGCGTGATCCGGGCCGCGCGGCGCAGACGGGCGGCCGCCTCGCACTCGACGGCGGCGGCGACCGCCGCCTTGTTCTCGAAATGGAAGTGGAGCGCCCCTGGGCTCACGCCGGCCCCGGAGCTGATCACGGACAAGGTGGCCAAGTCGTAGCCACGGCGGTCGAATTCACCGGCCGCCGACTTGATCAGCGCGTCACGGGTCCGCGCGGCCCGCTCTTGTTTGGTCACCCATGGCTCCGTAGCACCCTGCGTCTCGGCGGCGCGGGCCCGCGCCGCGTCGTGCCGATGCCGCTCGACAACTCATAACAGACTGCTTGGTATTGTACGAGCCTTTCGCGTCCGCCAGGGCCCTTTCGGCGATCATGGGGTGGCGGCGGCAGTGCCGCTCCCCCCCGCTTCAGCGTCCCGGCGGACCCAGCGGGACCCGGCCCGTGGCCCGCCCCTGCTCGTCGAGGAGCCAGCCCATGCGCTTGGGGGTGTGCAGCGCCACCGTCCGGTCCTGGACCACGAGCCCGGGGAACCGCTCCGCGAGCAGCGCCTCGAACGGGTCCACGGCGCCGAGGCCGTGCAGCCAGACCAGGACGAGCAGGTTGTACGGACCGCTCACCGACACGCACATCCGCACCTGTTCGAGGCGGGCCAGGGCGTTGCCCGTCCGTTCCAGCAGGGTGTGCGGCACCGACGTCCGGTAGATCACCATCGTGGAGAGCCCGGCGAGCGGGTGCGCGAGATCGCAGCGCAGCGAGATGTCGCCGTCCCGGATCATCCGCTGGAGCCGGCGCCGGGCCGTGTGCTCGCTCATCCCCGTCCGCGCGCCGAGCTCCGCGTACCCGAGCCGCCCGTCTCCGCCGAGCGCGGTGAGGATCGCCTGGTCCTGCGGTGCGGGCCGCTCGTGGAGGTGGGTGCTGTAGGTCCGGGGCCGGGCGCTGCGCGGCCCGCCGAGCCCGGCCCGCTCCGCCGGGTTCATCGCCCGCATCCGCCAGTCGCGCCCCTCCCCGTACAGCGTGATGCCGACCCTCGTCCGCGTGGAGCGGACCCCGCGCAGTCCGCCGATCGTCCCGTGCACCGCGCGCCCCAGGGACGGCAGGTCGGCCGCGGCGACGGACAGGAAGAGGTCGAAGTCCCCGGCGGTCTCGTCGACGCTGAACACCCACGGCAGCGCCGTGACCTCGGCGCTCACCCGGTCGAAGGCGCGCGGCCTGCACCGCACCTCGACGTAGGCGACGGTGGCCGCCTTCGCCGCGTCGTACGCGGTGACCCAGGCGAGCCCCTCGGCGCGGAGCCGTTCGAACCGGCGGGCCGCCGTCGTCGCACTCACCCCGAGCGCCTGCCCGATCCGGGTCCAGGGGGCCCGCGGGGCGGCCTGGAGCGCGTCGACCAGGGCGAGGTCCAGCTCGGAGAACCCCGTGCCGGACGTCTCGGTGAGGGAATCCTGCGACGGATCCCTGGTTCCGACGGATTCCGGCGTTTCGAGGGGGCTCTCGCTCATGGACCGGATCGTAGGGGCACTTCGGGCCGACGACCAGTTTCGGCCACCGGCAGAGGAGTACCGTGCCTGCTCCGACCCTTCCCGCACCCCCGGCGGCGTCGCCCGCGCACCGCGGCGCCGTCCGGCTCACCGTCGTCCTGCTGTTCGCGGCCTGGCTGGTCGACTACGCCGACCGGCTCGTGATCAATCTGGTCCTGCCGTCCATCGGCGCCGAGTTCGACCTCGACCGCGCCTCACAGGGCCTCGTCGTCTCCGCCTTCTTCCTCGCCTACGCGCTCTGCCAGATCCCCGGCGGCATGCTCGCCGACCGGTTCGGCGGCCGGCGGGTGACCCTCTGGGCCCTGCTCTCCTGGTCGGTCTTCACCGCGCTCACCGGCTTCGCCTGGTCCTTCGCGGTCCTGCTCGCCCTCCGCTTCGCCTTCGGCATCGCCGAGGGCGTCTTCCCGCCCGCCTCCATGAAGGTCCTCGTCGAGCGCACCCGGCCCGAGGAGCGCATGAGCGCCAACGGCACGATCATGAGCTCCAACGCTCTCGCGGCCGTCATCACCCCGCTGGCCGTCGCCCCGCTCATCGCCGCCTTCGGCTGGCGCTCCGCGTTCTGGTCCACCGCCGCCCTCGGCATCCTCGCCCTCGTCGCCGTACGCCTCTGGCTCCCGGCGCCCCTGCCCCGGACGGAGGGCGGGACCGGTGTGGAGGGCGCCGCCGGCGGCGACCCCGCTGCCCGTCCCGCCCTCCGCGAGGTCCTGCGCAAGGGCGTCCTGTGGCGCTTCGCCCTCATGATGTTCGGCTACAACACCATCGTCTGGGGCCTGAACACCTGGGTCCCGTCGTACCTCGCCGAGGAGCACGGGGTCTCCCTCACGTCGGCCGGGGTCCTGCTCGCCGTGCCCGCCCTGGGCGCCGCGGTCGCCACCGTCCTCGGCGGCCGGCTGTCCGACCGGCTCGGCGGCCACCACCGCCGGATCATCGTGCCGGGCATGGGGGTCGCCGCCGTGGCCCTGCTCCTCATGGCGAACACGCCCTCGCTCACCGGCTTCGTCGTGTTCGGCACCGTCGCCGTCTTCGCCGCCTCCCTCGCGTACATGCCGATCTTCGCCGTCCCCCTCGCCGGCCTCACCCCGGCCTACGTGGGTGTGGGCAGCGCCGTGATCATCCTCGGCGGCCAGGTCGCCGGCATGGTCGCCCCGCCGGTCATGGGCGCGCTCGCCGACGCCTTCTCCTTCCAGGTCGCCTTCGGCTTCCTCGTCCTCGGCGCGGCCGTCGCCGCCGTCATGGCCTGCCTGACCCCGCAGGACGCCGAGGCCTTCCGCGCCGCCGCCGACCGCACACCCCGCCACCCGAGCCCCGCAAAGGAATCCGCATGACCGCCGTGCCGCCCGTCGCCGCCCTGCTCGCCGCGCCCCTGGCCTCGCCCCTCGGCCCCCTCCTCGCCGGTCTCGGCGAGCGGCTGCCCGGGCTCGTCGCCCTCTACGAGGACCTGCACGCCCACCCCGAACTGTCCTTCCAGGAGGTCCGTACGGCCGGGATCGTCGCCGCGCGGCTGCGCGAGCAGGGCTGGGAGGTCACCGAGGGCGTCGGACGTACGGGCGTGGTCGGTGTCCTCGCCAACGGACCCGGACCCGTCGTGCTGCTCCGCGCCGACATGGACGCCCTTCCCGTCAGGGAGGAGACCGGGCTGCCGTACGCCTCCACCGCCACCGGCACCGACCCGGACGGCAACGAGGTCCCCGTCATGCACGCCTGCGGGCACGACGTGCACGTCACCTGCCTGCTCGGCGCCACCGGCCAGCTCGCCGCCCTCCGCGACACCTGGCACGGCACCGTCGTCGCCGTCTTCCAGCCGGCCGAGGAGGTCGGCGGCGCGCCCGCCATGATCGAGGACGGCTTCCTCGACCGCTTCCCGCGCGCCGAGGTCTGCCTCGGTCAGCACGTGGCCCCCGCCCCGGTCGGCTTCTTCGGCACCCGGCCGGGTCCGGTCATGGCCGCCTCCGACAGCCTCCGGGTGACGCTCTTCGGGCGCGGCGGGCACGGTTCCGCGCCGGAGACGGCCGTCGACCCGGTGGTGATGGCGGCCGCGGTCGTCATGCGGCTCCAGACCGTGGTGTCCCGGGAGATCGGCGCCTCGCAGACCGCGGTGGTCACCGTCGGCTCGCTGCACGCCGGGACGAAGGAGAACATCATCCCGGACACCGCCGAACTGCGGATCAACATCCGCTCGACGACCCCGGCCGTGCGGGACCGGATCCTGGCCGCCGTCGAGCGCATCGTCCGCGCCGAGGCCGCCGCGTCGGGCGCCCCCAAGGAGCCCGAGATCACCCCGTTCAACTCCTTCCCCGTCACGGTGAACGAGCCCGGGGCGACCGCCGTCGTGCACGCCTCCCTCGCCGAAGTCCTGGGCCAGGGACGGGTTTTCACGCTGCCTCAGGTCATCACCGGCAGCGAGGACTTCGGCGTCTTCGGGACCGCGCTCGGCGTCCCCTCGGTCTTCTGGCACTTCGGCGGGGCCGACCCCGCCCTGTACGCGGACGTCGATCCCGACTCCCTCCTGGAGGACGGCCTGCCCGACACCGTCCCGGCCAACCACTCGCCGCACTTCGCCCCCGTCCCCGGGCCGACGATCCCCCTCGGCGTCACCGCGCTGCTCGCGGCCGCCGCCCCCTGGCTGCGGAACGAGGCCCCCGGCGCCTGACGTCGACCGGTGGCTAAAGTGGGGCCACGATGACACGTTTTCGCGAGAGTGTTCGGTCCCTGCTGCGGGAGCAGGTGCTCGACGCCGCCTACCGCCTCGTCGCCGCCGAGGGGTGGGGCGGCCTGCGCATGACCGCCATCGCGCGGGCCGCCGGCATCAGCCGCCAGACCCTCTACAACGAGTTCGGGTCCAAGGAGGCCATCGGCAAGGCCCTGGTCCAGCGCGAGCTGGAGGGCTTCCTGCTCGGCATCGAGCGCGAACTCGACGCCCATCGGGGAGACCTGGAGGCCGCCGCCTCCGCCGGTGTCGGCTACACCCTCCAGCAGGCCGTGGACAACCCGCTCGTCAAGAGCGTGCTGCTGGCGGCCCGGGGTGGCGAGGACGACCTCCTCGCCTACCTCACCACCCGCCCCGAACCGGTCTTCGGCACCGCCATGACGATGCTCGACGCCTACGCGATCGAGGCGTGGCCCGACGTCGACGAGGAGTCGCGCGGCCTCGCCGTCGAGACCATCGTCCGCCTCACCGTCAGCCACATCGTGCAGCCGGTCGCCTCCCCGGACGAGTCCGCCCGCCGCATCGCCCGTATCACGGCGAGGATCGCGTACCCGGGCGGCGGCGCCTGACGGGTCCGCCCGTCGTGCCCGTCCACGGGACCTCGCGCAGGACGAGCGCCCGCTCGAAGGGGGTGCCGGTGCGGGCCGCGTACGTCATGCGCTCGCGGACCTCGCGCAGGGTCCTGGGCCGGTAGCCCGACCCGCCGAAGCAGCAGTCCTTGTGGAACCGGATTCCGGCGTGGAGGAGCACCGACAGCGTCCGCCAGGCCTCGGTGTCCCGCCGCCGGGGCGCGGCGAACGCCGATCCCACGTGGACGAGCTCCTTCGCGCACCGGGGGCAGACCCGCCGCCGGTCGGTGTCGGGGTGCTGCTTGTACGAGGCGCGGCACGGCAGGCACACGTAGGACGTCTTCGTGGGCGGCATGGGGGCAGCGTAGGCACCGGCCGCGAGGAGCTCCACGGGTTTACCGGGAGAAGTCGGCGAGGCCCGGTGCCGGACACGGGGGATAGCCGGCACCGGGCCTCTGTTGAAGATTGTACGAGGTCGTGGGGGTCCGCTGCCAACCGGGCCCCGGGCCCGGATGGCGAAGGGCGGGCGCACGGGGTACATGTCCTTTGAGGGGCATCGCCGGTGACGCGAGGGAGGCCGCCGTGGAAGGCAGAAGCATAGGGTTCGTGCACTCCTTCAACCGTCTGGGCGGGTACGGGTTCGTCGTCCCCGTGGGCTCCGAGGAGCAGGTGTACTTCAGCGCCGAGGACATCGAGGGCGGGGACCGGGGCCTCTCGGAGGGCCAGCAGGTCTCCTTCGTCCTGGTGCTCGGGGAGGGCCGCTTCGAGGCGAAGGAGCTGCGCGTCTGAGGCCGCCGGTGCTGCCTACGATGGGCGCATGTCCGAACACGTGGATCCCGCGGCCGCCTCCCATGCGCACGAGCGGACGCCGGGCCCGCGCGAACTCGCGGCCGCGGCGGGGGTCTTCGCGCTGCTCTCGGACCCCACCCGGCTCCACCTCGTGTGGCTGCTCACCCGCGGCGAGGCCGACGTGACCGCCCTGACCGAGGCCTGCGGGGCCGCCCGGCCCGCGGTGAGCCAGCACCTGGCGAAGCTGCGGCTCGGCGGGCTCGTCCAGTCCCGCAAGGACGGCCGCCGCGTTGTGTACGCGATGCCGGACGGCCACCTGAAGCGCCTGGTGGTCGAGGCCGTCAGCCGCGCCGACCACGAGGTGAGCGGCGAGCCCTGGCACTCCTGAGGGGGTCGGGGCCGGGGCCGGGGCGGGCCGGGGCCGAAGGCGGAGGCGAGGGCGAGGGTCGACGGGGGTGGGTGGTCGGGGCGATAGTCGCTCCCCGCGCCGGGCTCCCTTCCCGGTGAACATGTGCGCACCCATGCACATGTCGGCTACCGTGGAGACGTCCGCAGTCCGCCGCGGCCCGACCGGGGGCGTCCATGCTGTCCGTGCTGCGCAACCGCACCTACCGGCGCCTGCTCGGCGCCCAGGTCGTCGCCCTGGCCGGCACCGGCCTGGCGACCGTGGCGCTGAGCCTCCTCGCCTACGACCTCGCGGGCGCCGACGCCGCCGCCGTGCTCGGCACCGCCCTCGCGATCAAGATGGCCGCGTACGTGGGAATCGCCCCGGTGGTCACCGCGCTCGCCGACCGCGTGCCCCCGCGCGCCCTGCTGGTCTCGATGGACCTGGCGCGGGCGGCCGTCGCGCTGTCCCTGCCGTTCGTCACCCGAGTGTGGCAGGTCTACGTCCTGATCCTGCTGCTCCAGGCCGCGTCCGCCGCCTTCACCCCGGCGTTCCAGGCGACGATCCCACGGGTCCTGCCGGAGGACCGGGAGTACACGGAGGCCCTCTCGCTCTCGCGGCTCGCCTACGACCTGGAGAGCCTCGCGAGCCCCGTGCTCGCCGCCGCCCTGCTCACCGTCGTCCCCTACAGCTGGCTCTTCACCGGCACCGCCGCCGGATTCCTCGCCTCGGGACTCCTCGTCCGCTCGACCGCCCTGCCCGCTCCACCGGCGCGAGCCCTGCCCGCCGACGCAGGGGGGCACGGCGGCCGGGCCCGGCGCGTCTACACCAAGGTGGCCTTCGGGACCCGGCTCCTGCTCGCGACCCCCCGCCTGCGGGCCCTCCTCGCCCTCGACCTGGCCGTCGCGGCGGCCGGGGCCGTGGTCCTGGTCGGCACCGTGCTGCTCGTACGGGACACCCTGGGGCGCGGCGCCGGGGACGTACCGCTCGCCCTCGGCGCGTACGGGGCGGGGTCGATGGCCGTGGCCCTGCTGCTGCCGCGCGTCCTGGGGCGGGCCGACGACCGCGCGGTGATGGTGCGGGCCGCGTTCGTGCTGCCGGCGGCCCTCGGGCTGCTCGCCGCGGGACTCGCCGTCCCGCCGGGTGCGTGGTCGTGGCCCGCCCTGCTCGCGCTCTGGTCGGTCGTCGGCGCGGCCGGCTCGGCGGTGCTCACCCCCGGCGGCAGGGTGGTGCGCCGCTCGGCGGCGAGCGGCGACCTGCCCGCCGCCTTCGCGGCCCGTTTCTCCCTCTCGCACGCGTGCTGGCTCGTCACCTACCCGCTCGCGGGCCTGCTCGCGGTGGGGGCGGGACCCGCCGTCGCGGCGGCCGTGCTCGGCGCGGTCGCCCTGCTCGGGGCCGTGGGCGCGGCCCGCCTGTGGCCCCGCACGGACCCGGCGGAGCTGCCGCACGCCCACCCGGAACTCCCCGCCGGTCACCCGCACCTGGCCGGGGCGGCCGGCGCGCACGCGCACGACTTCCGTATCGACGCGCTGCACCGGCACTGGCCGAAGGAGCCCGGGTCCGGACCGCACGTGTCCGGGCGGCCGGCTCCGGGCCGGTCCGCTGCGGCTCGGTCCGCCCCGGCTCGGTCCGTATCGGCTGCCTCGGCGCCCGGTCAGCGCGGGAGGCGCATCTCCAGGCCGTCGAGGACCACGTCCAGGCCGTAGGAGAACTTCGCGTCCCGGATGGCGACCGGGTCGACGGTGGCGTGGACGGCGGCGTCGGCGTACGCCTCGGCGAGGTGGTCGTGGTCGGCCGCGGCCTGCTGGGCGGCGGGCATGAGGCGGGCGATGAACTCGGCCTCGGTGTCGCCGGAGCGGGCGACCGTGGTGAGCCAGGCGGCCTCGGTGGTGCTCATGCCGATGACGTACGACAGGAGGGTGTCGATCGCGCGGCTCGGCTCGGGGAACCCGGTGGCCGCGAAGAGCGCGGCGAGGCGCTCGGAGTACGCCATGAGGTTGGGGCCCAGATAGGCGAGGCCGGCCTGTCCGAGGACGGACGAGAGCCACGGGTGCCGCAGGGCCGTCGCGCGGAAGGCGGCGGCGGCCTCGGCGGCGGCCTCGCGCCAGGGGCCGCCGGGGGCCGGGACGGTGATCTCGGCGGCGACCTCGTCGACGGCGAGCTCCATGAGCTCGTCCTTGGTCGCGACATGGCGGTAGAGCGAGGTCGCTCCGGCGTTCAGGCGGGCGCCCAGCTTGCGCATGCTGAGCGCCTCGATGCCGTCGGCGTCGAGCATGACGATCGCCTCGCGGACGATCGCGGTCCGGCTGAGCGCGGGCTGGTCGGGGGTGGACTGCTCGCGTGCCCACACGGACGGTACGGGGTTCGCCTTGGCGGCCATGGTCCT
Organism: Streptomyces sp. LMG1-1-1.1; assembly: GCF_040815545.1. Taxonomy (NCBI): domain Bacteria; kingdom Bacillati; phylum Actinomycetota; class Actinomycetes; order Kitasatosporales; family Streptomycetaceae; genus Streptomyces; species Streptomyces sp. LMG1-1-1.1. The sequence goes on from NZ_JBFPNH010000061.1 coordinate 11,916, forward strand.
CCTTCTACGGGTGCGACCTTCTCTGCGTACGGCGTGCGCATTCAGCGTACAGGTGCCGGGGGTTGCGAACACTGTGCGCAGCTGCGTACAGTGTTCGCAACGAAGCAAGGCGAACGAGAACCGAGGGGGAACTCCCGATGGAAACCCGCAACCCACGCCGCTGGTGGATCCTGGTCGTGCTGTGCCTCAGCACCCTGGTCCTGGTGGTCGACAGCATGGCGCTGACCGTCGCGGTCCCCTCCATGACCGAGGACATCGGGGCGAGCGCCCAGGACATCCAGTGGATCCTGGACTCCTACATCCTGGTCTTCGCGGGACTCCTGCTCACCTCGGGAAGCCTCGGCGACCGCTTCGGCCGGCGGAAGGTCATGATCATCGGCCTGCTGCTCTTCGGGGCCGCCTCCCTGGCCGCGACGGTCTGCACCAGCCCCGGTGAGGTCATCGCCGCCCGGATCACGATGGGCGTCGGCGGCGCGCTGATCATGCCCTCGACGCTCTCCATCCTCATCACCGTCTTCGACGAGGACGAGCGCCCCCGGGCGATGGCGGCCTGGGGCTCGGTCTCGATGCTCGGCCTGGTCGGCAGCCCCGTCCTCGGCGGCTTCCTGATCGACCACTTCTCCTGGCACTCGATCTTCTTCATCAACGTCCCGGTCGTCGCCCTCGCCGTCCTCGCCGCCCTGACCCTCATGCCCGAGTCCAAGGGCCCGTGGCAGAAGCCCGACCCGCTCGGCGCGATCCTCTCCGTCGTCGGCATGACCGCCCTGATCTGGTGGATCATCGAGATCCCGCAGCACGGCGCCTTCGCGGGCCGCGGACTCGTCACCCTCGCGGTCGCCGTCGTCGCCCTCGGCGGATTCGTGGTCTGGGAGAACGTCACCCCCGAGCCGATGGTGCCGCTGGTCCTCTTCAAGCACCGCAACTTCAGCGGCGGCTCGCTCTCGCTGACCCTCGTGCAGATCGGCAACGGCGGCCTGCTCCTGGTCCTCACCCAGTACCTGCAGTTCGTCCTGGGCTACTCGCCGGTCAAGGCGGGCCTCGCCTTCGTCCCGCTCGCCGTCGCCGCCCTGATCGGCAACGGCGCCGGCGCCGGCCTCGCCGCGAAGACCGGCAACCGGATCCTGATCCTCGTCGGCATGCTCGTCATGGCCTCCGCCTTCGGCCTCCTCACCACCGTCGGCCCCGACTCCGGCTTCACCGTCCCGGCCGTCGCCCTCGGCCTGCTCGGCCTCGGCGCCGGCCTCGCGATGCCGGCCGCCGTCGGTGCGCTGATGAGCACCATCCCCGCGGAGAAGGCGGGTGTCGGCTCCGCCCTGAACGACACGATCCAGCAGGCCGGCACCGCCCTCGGCATCGCCATCCTCGGCTCGCTCCTCACGAGCACCTACTCCCGTGCAATGCCGGCCGACGCCCCCGAGCAGGCGAAGCAGTCGATCGGTGGCGCCCTCGCCACCGCCCAGGGCGACACCCGCCTCGTCGAGGCCGCCCGCGAGGCCTTCACCTCCGCGATGTCCACCACCTTCACCATCGGCGCCCTCGGTGTCCTCGCCGCCGCCGTCCTGGCCACCCTGGTCATGCGTGACACCAAGCCGGCCGCGACCACCCCCGCCGCCGACGAGCCGACGGAGGAGACGGCGGAGAACGCGGGGATGGCGGAGACGGCGGAGAAGACGGAGTCCCTCGCCTGACCGCCACCCCCTCGACGAAGGAGCCGGCGCCCCAGGGGCGCCGGCTCCTTCCCGTGTGCCACCGGGCCATCGCCGGTGAGTCGCAGTTGTCGATCCCTCGTCACCGACCCCCGGCACCGACCCCCGGCACCGATCCCTCGTCGGTGAGCCGCCGTCGGTGCGTCGATGTCAGTGGGCCGCTGTCCGTGGGCTTCCGTCAGCGCGCCGCCGTCGGCGTGGGGCCGGACGCCACGGCGAGAGCGAGCGCGAGGCCGTGCGAGAGCTGCCGCCCGAGGTCGGCCTCCGGGTCGGCGCGGACGAGCCGGCGGACCGCCTGCATCGCCTCCCACGCGGAGATCTCGGCCAGCGTCCGCCCCCACGTCTCGCCCAGCCGGTCCGAGAGATAGGCGCAGAACCCGAGCTGAATCGTTCCTTCGCGGGCCCGCTCCTCCTGGTGCGCCTTGAGCGCCGCCGTCAGGAACGCCGTCGCCCTCCGTGGACCGAGCGCGCTCAGAATGATCCGTAGGTACGGGTCCACCAGCGGGTGCGGACGATCGTGCGGGGCGGACATCGGACGATCCCTGTAGTCGTTGGCCATGGGCTCACAGATATGCGACACCTCCCGACGCCGGAGGCCGCGACACGGCCCACGGCGAGTTCAACGCCCGATCGGACGTGTCACCCGGCCGCGGGCACCATCAGAGCGGCACGACCGTCGCCTCGGTCGCCTTCACGCTGGTCCAGACGGACACGCCGTCGGCGAGGCCGAGTTCGGCGGCGGCCTGGGGGGTGATCTCGGCGACGAGGTCGGGCACCTGGTCGGACGTGACGAGGACGCGCAGGCGGCTGCCGCTGGCGGTGATCTCGCGTACGGTGCCGGGCCAGACGTTACGGGGGCTGCCGCCGGGCCTCGCACGGTGGACGGCCACCGCTTCGGGCGGGATGACCGCGAGCGCCTCGGCGCCGGGCGGCAGGGGATCGGCGGCGACGAGCGTGCCGCCGCCCGGGAGGGCGAGGCCGTCGGCGGTCGTGGTGCCGGACCAGGCGTTGCGGCCGAGCATCCGGGCGACCCACGGGGAGCGGGGGTGCCGGGTGACCTCGGAGGGGATGCCGTACTGGAGGGCGCGCCCCTCGTCGAGGACGAGGACGCGGTCGGCGAGGGACACGGCCTCGACGGGGTCGTGCGTGACGATGAGGCACACGCCGCCGAACCCGGCGAGATGCGTGCGCAGGGTGTGCCGGACGTGGGCGCGGGTGGTCTGGTCGAGGGCGGCGAGCGGCTCGTCGAGGACGAGGAGCCGGGGCCGGGCGGCCAGCGCCCGGGCGAGCGCGACCCGCTGGGCCTGCCCGCCGGAGAGCTGCGCGGGACGCCGGTGCGCGAGGTGGCCCACGCCCAGCCGGTCGAGCCATGCGCGGGCCTCTCGCCGTGCCTCGGTCCGAGGGACGCCCTGGGCCCGCAGGCCGTACGCCGTGTTGGCCAGGGCCGTCAGATGGGGGAAGAGGGCCCCGTCCTGCGGGACCCAGGCCACCCGCCGCCGGTGCGGCGGCAGCCCGGTGACGTCGGTGTCGCCGAGCCGGAGGGCTGCATGGGCCCGTGGCGTCAGACCGAGCAGCGCGCGCAGCAGCGTGGTCTTGCCCGCGCCGTTCGGCCCGACCACGGCGATCGTCGTCCCCGCGTCCGCGTCGAGGACGAGCCGGGTGAAGCCGGTGACCTCGGCGTGCAACGGCCACCGCGGCGCCTCGGCCCCTGCGCCGGGCTCTGACTGCCCGGGCTCCGCTCCGCGCTCCGGCTGCCCGGGCTCCGCTCCGCGCTCCGGCTGCCCGGCCCCCGCGCCGCGCTCCGCCTTGCCGGTCTCCGGGCCGGTGTCGACGTCCGCCTTCCGGGAGGGGGCGGGCGTGGGTACAGGCTCCCGGGCCGGGGCCGGGGAAGGTGACGGTGCCGCGTCCTCCGGGCCGGGGGGCGGGGCCGGACGGCCGTGGCGGTCCTGGGGGGCGCCCGTCCAGCGGCCGCGCAGGGCGATGAGGACGGCCATGGCGATGGCGAGCAGCAGCAGAGAGACGGAGGTGGCCGCTTCCGGCTCGTCCTGGAGGAGCAGGTAGACCTGGAGGGGCAGGGTCTGGGTGGTGCCGGGCAGGTTGCCGGCGAAGGTGATGGTGGCGCCGAACTCGCCGAGGGCGCGCGCCCAGGTGAGGGCCGCGCCCGCGATCAGGCCGGGCGCGACCATGGGGAGCGTGACGGTGAGGAAGACCCGTACCGGGGAGGCGCCGAGAGAGGCCGCGGTCTCCTCGTACCGGGGACGCAGTCCGCCGAGTGCGCCTTCGAGGCTGATGACGAGGAAGGGCATGGCGACGAAGGTCGCGGCGAGCACGGCGCCCGAGGTGTGGAAGGGCAGGGTGATGCCGAAGGCGGACTCGAGCCACGGTCCGAGGAGGCCGCGCCGGCCGAAGGCCAGGAGCAGCGCGACGCCGCCGACCGTGGGCGGCAGCACCATGGGCAGGAGGACGAGGGAGCGGACGACCGCCTTGCCGGGGAACGGCACCCGGGCCAGCAGCCAGGCCAGCGGGACACCGAGGAAGAGGGAGAGCCCGAGAGCCCAGCACGACACGAGCAGGGAGAGCTTGAGGGCCTGGACGGTTCCCGGCGAACCGAGGTGGTCGGCGAGCTCGCCCCACTCGGTCCGTACGAGGATGCCGATCAGCGGCATGGTCAGGAACGCGACGGCCAGGAGTGCCGGCACGGCCAGGATGACGGGAACGCGGGCTCCGGGCGTGCGTACGCCTGCTCGTTTCATCGAAGTTCCTGAGGGGAGCGAGGGGTGCGAGGGTGCGAAGGGCTGCCCGTCCCCCGTGGCGGGCAGCCCCTCACGATCCGGGGGCGGGGCTACGGCTTCCGGAAGCAGACGGAGGAGAGGCGGTCTCCGCGAGCTCAGGTGCGGTCGATGTGCACGCTGGTCGACTTCACGCGGGCGGTGGCCTGCATGCCGACTTCGAGCCCCAGCTCCTCCACGGCCTCACGGGTGAGGAGCGAGACGAGACGGTGCGGGCCGGCCTGGATCTCGACCTGGGCCGCGACGTCGCCGAGCTTGATCGCGGTGACGATGCCGGGGAAGGCGTTGCGCGCCGAGGTGTAGGACACCTCTTCCTCGCCGGTGCCGCCCTGGGCGATCTCCACGGAGAACGCGGCCAGCGCCTGGCCGTCGATGAGGCGGCGCCCGCCCTCGTCGCGGTGCGTGGCGACCCGGCCCGCGTCCGCCCACCGCCGCGCGGTGTCGGGGCTCACGCCCAGGAGGCGGGCGGCCTGGCCGATCGTGTAGGACTGCATGCGCGACACGGTAGGGCGGTAAAGCTCTCATCTGCAACAACTTCGTGGGACTGTCCATCGCGGATGCGGGCCCCTTGGAGGAAGGGACGAGCGGCCCTCCCTGCGCCTCCGTACACCTCCCTACCCCTCCGTACCCCTCCGTCAGTACACGTCGCGGACGTAGCGCCGGTCGGCGGACATCTGCTTGACGTAGGCCGCCGCGTCCTCCGGGCCCATCCCGCCGTGCCGTGCGACGACGTCGCGGAGGGTCTGGTCGACGTCCTTGGCCATGCGGGTGGCGTCTCCGCAGACGTAGAAGTGGGCGCCGTCCCGCAGCCAGGACCAGAGCGCCGCGCCGTGTTCGCGCATGCGGTCCTGGACGTACACCTTCTTGCGCTGGTCGCGGGAGAAGGCGACGTCGAGCCGGTCGAGGCGGCCCGCCGCGAGGTGGTCGGCGAGCTCCTGCCGGTAGTAGGAGTCGGTGGCCTCGCGCTGTTCGCCGAAGAACAGCCAGTTCGGTCCCGTGTGGCCGCGCGCCCCGCGTTCTTCGAGGAATCCGACGAACGGTGCCACGCCCGTGCCGGGGCCGACCATGATCATGGGCGCCGCCGGGTCGGCCGGCGGGCGGAACGCGGGGGAGCGCCGCACGAAGACCTGGACGGGGCCGTCGTCGGCGCCGTCGGCGAGATAGGTGGAGCAGACGCCCCCGCGGTCCCGCCCGCGGTCGTTGGCGTACCGGACGACGGAGACGGTGAGGCTGACCTCGCCGGGGTGGGCGAGCGGGCTGGAGGAGATCGAGTACAGCCGTGGCTGGAGGCGCTTGAGCGCCGCCGTCCAGTCGGCGGCGGGAGCCCGTACGGGGAAGGCGCCGACCAGGTCCGCGGCCTGGAGACCCCAACTCCATTTGGCGAGCTCGTCCTTGTTGCCGGGGCGCAGCAGGCGCTTGAGTTCGTGGCTGCCGGTGCGGTCGGCGACGAACCTGAGGAGGTCCGGAGTGATGCGGCTGATGTCCAGCCGGGTGCGCAGGGCCTCGGCCAGCGGGACGGGTGCGGCGTCCCCGACGCCGACCGGCTCGTCCGGGTCGAGACCGGTGAGCGCCAGCCACTCGGTGACGAGCCCGGCCCCGTTCACCGGCCACACGCCGAGCGCGTCGCCCGCCTCGTACGCGAGCTCGCCGCCGCGCGTGTCGAAGGCGAACCGGCGCACTTCCTTCTCCGAACCCGGCAGGCTCAGCAGCCGGTTCCCGACCAGCAGCGTCGAGAAAGGTGAGGACTTGGAGTACGCGCCGCTACCGCCGGTTGCGGGGGCCGCGGAGCTCGGGGTCCTGGGGAGGCGGGCGGTGGCACCGGGGACCGCAGCGGTCGGAGACGGCGCCGTAGGCGTCGGGGCGGCGGGAGCAGCCGGGGTGGTGGGAGCGGGCGCGGCGGGGCTCAGGGAGGCCAGTACCCCGGTCAGCCACGCGCCGGCGCTCTCCTCGTGGTCGGGTTCGCAGTCGGTGCGCGGGTGCAGACGGGTCGCGCCGAGTTCGGCGAGGCGCTCGTCCACGCGGCGGCCGTGCCCGCAGAAGTCGTCGTAACTGGAGTCGCCGAAAGCGAGCACCGAGAAGCGGACCCCCGTCAGCGGCGGTGCGTCGGGGGAGCTGAGCGCCTGCCAGAAGTCGGCGCCGTTGTCGGGGGCTTCGCCGTCGCCGAACGTACTCGTGACCACCAACAGGTCGGTCCCGGGCCCGAGTTGCGCCAGGTCGACGTCCGTCATGGCGCGTACCTCCGGCACCCGCCCCGCCCCGGACAGGGAACCGGCGACCGTGGCCGCGAAGTCCTCGGCGTTTCCGGTCTGCGACGCCCACAGGATCAGCAGCCGGCGCGCGGACACGGTGTCCTCGTCAGCGGGTGCTGCCGCGGGCGCCCACGACGAGGGGGCAGTGGTACGGGAGAACATCCCGGCGAGGAGCCCGTCGACCCACAGGGCACGGGCCGGATCGAGAGGGGCGCCGGACGGCAGTACCGGGACCGGGACCCGGTCCTCGGGCGGTGCGACGGTCCCTGCGGAAGGGCCGGAGGTGCCGGAAGGGCCGGAGGTGCCGGACGGAGCGGTCAGGCCGGGCAGACCGGACAGGCCCGACACGTACCCCGCCAGGTAGAGGCGCTCGGACGCGGTGAACGGGGGCGGCGCGGTGAGGTCCGCGACGCCGAGCAGCGCGGCGAGCACGGCCCCGGCCCCGGTCCCGGCCGCGGCCCCGGCCGCGGTCCCGGCCCCGGCCCCGGCCGCGGACCCGGGTGACGGGGCGGAGAGGGCGGGAGCGGCGGACGGGGAGGGGGTGGCGGCGGCCGGTTCGTCGTCCCGGCGCGCCCGGGGGACGGGAGCCGCCGTCCTGCTGAGGGCGACCGCGCACGCCTTGAACTCCGGCTGGAAGGAGACCGGGTCGACGGCGTCGTGGGTGACGGCGTTGATGCTGAGGTACTCGCCGAAGAGGTCGTTCCAGTGGAACGGGGCGAAGCAGTCGCCCGGCCGCACCCGGTCGGTCACCACGATGGGGAGCACGGCCCGGCCGCGGCGCGACGATATCTCCAGGTGGTCGCCGCCGGCGACGCCGAGGGCGGCCGCGTCCTCGGGGTGCACCTCGACGAAGGGACCCGGGTCGAGCTTCGCGAGCTTCGCCACCTTGCCGGTCTTCGTCAGGGTGTGCCACTGGTGCTGGAGCCGGCCGGTGTTGAGGACGAACGGGTAGTCGTCGTCGGGCAGTTCGGCCGCCGGGAGGTGCGGCCGGGCGAAGAACCGGGCCCGTCCGCTCTCCGTCGGGAAGGCCAGTCGGGGGCGGCTGCCGTCCTCGTGCTCCCGGAGCGTCTGGCTGACGCCGTCGTTGACGTAGCGGACCGGGTTGCGGTCGGGGCCCTCGGCGGTGGCGGCCGGCCACTGGACGGGGGTGGCGCGCAGCCGCTCGTACGTCACACCGCGCAGGTCCCAGCCGGTCTGCGGGTTCCACGCCCGCTTCAGCTCCTCGAAGACCTCCTCCGAGCTCGTGTACGTGAACGCGTCGGCGAAGCCCATCTCGCACGCGACCCGGGCGATGAGCTGCCAGTCGGGCAGGGCCTGGCCGGGCGGGTCGACGACGCCCCGGACGAGGGTGAGGTTCCGCTCGGAGTTCACCATGACGGCGTCGGACTCGGCCCACAGCGTGGCCGGCAGCACCACGTCCGCGTAGGCGTTGGTCTCGGTCTCCGCGAACACGTCCTGGGTGACGACGAGTTCGGCGGCCTCCAGGGCGGCGATCACGGTCCTGCGGTTCGCGACCGAGGCCACCGGGTTGGTGCAGATGATCCAGCACGCCTTGATGTCCCCGGCCGCCATCCGCTCGAACATGTCCACCGTGCCGCTGCCGATCTCCGTACGGACCGAGCCCTCGGGGACGTTCCACAGCTCCTCGACGAAGGCGCGGTCGGCGTCCACGAGGACCGATCGCTGCCCGGGCAGCCCTGGTCCCATGTACCCCATCTCGCGCCCGCCCATGGCGTTGGGCTGGCCGGTCAGCGAGAAGGGACCGGACCCGGGCCGGCAGAGGGCTCCGGTGGCGAGGTGCAGGTTGACCAGCGCGTTGGTGTTCCAGGTGCCGTGGGTGGACTGGTTGAGCCCCATCGTCCAGCAGCTCATCCACTCGCCGGCCTCGCCGATCCACCGGGCCGCCTGCCGGATGTCGGCCTCGGCCAGCCCGGTGATCTCGGCGACCCGGGCGGGCGGGTAGTCGGCGAGGAAGCCGGGCATCTGCTCCCAGCCCTCGGTGAACTCGGCGATGAACTCCTCGTCGGTGTGGCCGTCGGCGACCAGCAGGTGCAGCAGCCCGTTCAGGAGCGCCAGGTCGGTGCCGGGCCGTATCTGCAGGAAGAGGTCCGCCTTGTCGGCCGTGGCGGTGCGGCGCGGGTCGACGACGATCAGCCTGGCCCCGGCCTTGACCCGCTCCCTCATGCGCAGGAACAGGATCGGGTGGCAGTCCGCCATGTTCGACCCGATCACGAGGAACGCGTCGGCCCGGTCGAAGTCCTGGTACGAGCCGGGCGGGCCGTCCGCCCCGAGCGACAGCTTGTACCCGGAGCCCGCGGAGGCCATGCACAGCCGCGAGTTCGACTCGATGTACCGGGTCCGTACGAAGCCCTTGGCCAGCTTGTTCGCCAGGTACTGCGCCTCCAGCGACATCTGCCCGGAGACGTAGAAGGACAGGGCGTCGGGACCGTGCTCGTCCAGGATCGCGCGCAGCCGGCCCGCCACCGCCGTCACGCCCGCGTCGACGTCCGTCTCGGCGGGCTCGCCGCCGCGCTCGGCCCGCACCAGCGCGGTCCGGGCCCGGCCGGGTGCCGCCATCATGTCCGCGCTGGTCGAGCCCTTCGTGCACAGCCGTCCGAAGTTCGACGGGTGCGCCTTGTCGCCCGAGGCCCGCACCGCGCGGCGCAGGCCCGTCGCCGGGTCGCGCGCGACGTCGAGGACGATCCCGCAGCCGACCCCGCAGTACGAGCAGACCGTCCGGACAGCCTCGGCCCGCGAGTCCGACGACGCCATCGGGACTCCTCCCCCTCAGGAACACTCCGCCCGTCCCGACCTGTGCCGGTACGCCGGACCGTGGGAGGTCTCCCACGGCCTCGACCGTACGAACCGCGGGTTTCCGGACCGTCACACCCCACGGGCACCCGGCGTTACACGCCCCGCACGACGGCCGGGAGATGAGCGTGAGCGACACGAGGACGGCTCGCGGCGGACCGGGGCCGGTCCGCCGCGCGCGGCGTCTCAGCCCACGTGCACGCGGGGGCGCAGGTCGCGGTCCGGCTCGGCCTCGCGCAGGACCTCGCGGGTGACCGGCGCCACCTCGCCCTGGCCGAGGAGGAAGAACCGGAGGAAGTTGGCGAACGGGTTGCCCTCGGTCCACTCGAAGTAGATGTGGGGGCGGGTGCCGGTGGTGTCGCGGGCGTGCAGCAGGAGCGCGGCGAGCGCGTTGGGCACGGAGGACGACTCGACCGTGAGGACGCGGTACCGCTCGTGCAGCACCTCGCCGCGCACGGTCAGACCGGCCTCGAACTCGGACGGGTCGGTGACGGTGACCTCGATGAAGACGAAGTCCTCGGTGGTGGGGAGGTCGTTGTCGGCGCGGATCTGCTCGATCTTGTCGCGGTACTCGGCGACGTCCCGGCTGTCGGGCTCGTTGGCGATGAAGCGCGGGGTGCGGCGCGAGACGTCCTGGATGAAGCGCTCGGCCAGCTCGTCGAGGTCGACGTGCGTGACGCGCAGCTCGAAGGCCCGGCCGAGGCGGGAGAGGAGCGAGATGAGGATGATGCCGGCGATGAAGCAGGCGCCGATCTTGACGCCGTCGGGGCGCTCGATGACGTTGACGACGGTGGTGTAGAGGAAGACCACCGAGATCACGCCGAACCCGACGGTCCAGCCCCGCTGGCCGGCCTTGCGGGCCGCGATGGTCACGGCGATGGCCGCCGAGCAGATCAGGACGAGGACACCGGTGGCGTACGCGCCGCCCTGGGCGTCGACGTCGGCGTCGAAGATCCACGTCACCAGGAACGCGACCAGGGTGAAGACGATGACCATGGGGCGTACGGCGCGGGCCCAGTGCGGTGCCATGCCGTAACGGGGCAGGTAGCGCGGCATCAGGTTCAGCAGGCCCGCCATCGCGGACGCACCCGCGAACCAGAGGATGGCGATGGTCGACACGTCGTACACGGTGCCGAAGGTGTTGCCGAGGTACTCGTGGGCGAGGTAGGCGAGCGCGCGGCCGTTGGCCTGGCCACCGGACTCGAACTCCTCGTGCGGGATGAGGACCGTGGTGATGAAGCTCGTGCAGATCAGGAAGACGCTCATGATCAGCGCGGCCGTCGTCAGCAGCTTCTTCGTGTCCCGGATGCGGCCGGTGGGCTTCTCCTCCGTGTCCCCCGGATCGCCCTGGACGTGCGGCATGACGGCGACGCCGGTCTCGAAGCCGGACAGGCCGAGCGCGAGCTTGGGGAAGACGAGCAGGGCGACCCCGACCATGGCGAAGACGTTGCCGTGCTCGGCGGTCAGCGCCGCGGACCAGTCGGTCACGACGTGCCCCTCGGTGATCACGTGCCACAGGCCGGTGACCACGACGACCGCGTTGAGGACGAGGTACACCCCGACGAGGGCGACGGCGACGCCGATCGCCTCCAGGAAGCCCTTGAGGAACACCGCGCCGAGCAGGGCGATCAGGACGAGGGTGATGATCAGCTGCTTGTTGTGCAGCGCCTCTTCGAGGTGCGGGTTCTCCACGAGGTGGGTGGAGGCGTCGGCCGCCGACAGGGTGATCGTGATCAGGAAGTCGGTCGCGGCGAAGCCGAGCAGGGTCAGGACGAACAGCTTCCCCTTCCAGAAGGACAGCAGCCGCGACAGCATCGCGATCGAGCCCTCGCCGCGCGGGCTCTCCTCCGCCACCCGCCGGTAGACGGGCAGCGCGCCGGCCAGGGTGACGATCACCAGGACGATCGTCGCGACGGGGGAGAGCAGCCCGGCCGCGAGGGCGGCGATGCCGGGCTGGTAGCCGAGGGTGGAGAAGTAGTCGACACCGGTCAGGCACATCACCCGCCACCAGCGCTGACCCGTGTGCCCGGCGTCCGGTGCCGATTCCTTGGGCCGGGAGGGCTTGCCCTTCCCCATGTCGGAGAGGCCCTCCAGCATCCACGCGCGCATTCGTCCGGTGCGCGCGTCCGGTGTGGTGGCCATGGGGGTGCTCCTGAGCTGTGCGAATGAGGGGTTTCCGGCCATCGTGCGGACGGCCGGGCCAGCGTAAGCAGAGCGTGTACGCCCGTCGGCGGCGGGCGCGTCAGGAAAGCGTCAAGATGGATCGGTCGGGCTCACCCGATGGTGTGGATTCGCGGCACGGCTGGGCGGAGACCGCGCGGGGGCGTGCGCGAGGCGCACGCCGTACGGCGCATGGTGACGGCCGGTTCCGCCGCCCGCGCACGGTCACGCGGAGGCGCGGCGCCACCGCCGTCGGGCGCGCGTCCGGCGAACCCCGGGTCCCTAGACTCCCCGCACATGTCGCTCTGGCTGCTCAACCACTTCAGCACCTTCACCCTGACCGTCGTCACCGTGGGCGGGACCGTCGCCCTGGCCGTCGCCGGCAGCGTCCTCACCCGCCGCAAGTACCCGTCGCTGGCCGACGGCGAGCACAACGACATGGTCGGGGTGACGCTGGGGATGTTCGGCGCGATCTACGGCATCATCCTCGCGTTCGTCATCGTCACCCTCTGGACGCAGCTGGAGAGCACCCAGACCGTCGTCGCCACCGAGGCCACCGACGCCGCACTCATCGCCCGCGACGCCGCCGCCTTCCCCACCCCGGTCCGCGACCGGCTCGACGTCGCCCTCGGCGGCTACGTCCACGGCGTGGTGGAGAACCAGTGGCCCATGATGCGCGAGGGCGCGCCCGACTACGACGCCACCGCCGGCAACCTCCAGGCCGTCTTCGACGTACTCCAGTCGTACGAGCCGAAGACCCCCCGCGAGGAGGTCTTCTACGAGGAGGCCGTCAGCCACCTCAACGACGTCGCCGCCCAGCGCCGCGCCCGCCTCACCATGGCCGAACAGCAACTCCCCCCGCTGCTCCAGATCCTGGCCTTCGGCGGCGCCCTCGTCCTGATCCCGCTCACCTTCCTCTACGGCATGCGCCGCAGACGGATCCAGGTCCTCTTCGTGGCCTCGGTGGCCGGCCTCATCGGCTTCAGCCTCCTCCTCGTCCTCGTCCTCGACCGCCCCTTCGCCGGCGATCTCAGCGTGAGCCCCGCCCCGTACCGTCAGGGGGCACTCGCCCGGTACTGGACCGAGTCCCCGAACGCGTCCACGAACGAGCCGCAGGACGCGGCCCCAGCAGAGGAGAACACCCCGTGAAGATCCATCTGACCAGCGTCTTCGTCGACGACCAGGCCAAGGCCCTGCGCTTCTACACCGAGGTCCTCGGCTTCCTCAAGAAGCACGACGTGCCCCTCGGCGGCGAGGACCGCTGGCTGACCGTCGTCTCGCCCGAGGAGCCCGGCGGCACCGAACTCCTCCTGGAGCCCGCCCGCCACCCCGCGGCCCGCACCTACCGCGACACCCTCGTCCAGGACGGCATCCCGCTCGCCCAGTTCGCCGTCACCGACGTCAGGGCCGAGTACGAGCGCCTCCGCGCCCTCGGTGTCCGCTTCACGCAGGAACCCACGGACATGGGCCCCGTCACCACCGCCGTCCTCGACGACACCTGCGGCAACCTGATCCAGCTCGCGACGCCGCCGCGGTAGACACCGGTCGGGCGGCGGGGTCGGGCAGCGGGGGAGCCGGTGGCGTCGGCCGGTGGCGTCGGGCGGTGGGGTCGGGCGGTGGGGTCGGGCGGGGGGGGTCAGACGGCCGACGCGGGCCCCTGCGGCAGGTGCACGGTCATGATCAGGTGGCAGGTCGTGGTGCCGGCACCGCGATAGGCGTGGGCGGCGTCGCCGTCGAAGCAGGCCGTCTGGCCGGCTTCGACGGCGTGCTCGACGCCGTCCACGACGAGGGTCATCCGGCCGGCGGTGACCGAGACGGTCTCGACGACCCCGGCCTGGTGGGGGTGGCTGGGGTACTCCTCGCCCGGTTCGAGGCTCCACCGCCACACCTCGACCGGTGCCGCGCCCGGCGTCGTCAGCATCAGGCGGGCTTCGCCGCCCCGCGCCCCCGTCCACAGCGGCGTCACCGCGTCGGCGGCCACGACGCGTACGCGACCCTCGGCCGGGCCCTCCATCAGCGCGGACACCGACACGCCGAGGGTGTCGGCCAGGCGGACCAGGGTGGCGAAGTTGGGGTTGCCCTGCGCCTTCTCGAGCCCGACCAGGGCGCCCTTGCTGACCTTGGCGCGTCGGCCGAGCTCGTCCAGGGACAGCCCGGCCCGGGTCCGGGCCGTTCTGACGTTGTGCGCGAGCGTCCGCAGGGCTGCCTCTGTCTCGGTCATCCGATCAGCGTCCTCATGAGTTGACCAATGGAATGCACCGCCCGGTCGTTTGGTTGACACGAGCCGGTCGATCTGATGTACGGTTCGGTCGTTCTGTTGACATACTAGGGGACGTACCGTGATCCCTCTGCTCCTGGCCCTGGGCAGCTCCCTCGCCTACGGCTGCGCCGACTTCCTCGGCGGCCTCGGCGCCCGCAAGGCCCATGTCCTGCGCACCGTGCTGATCGCCGCCCCGGCCTCACTCGCCGTCGAACTGCTGCTGTGGCCGTTCCTCGGCGCCTCCTTCAGCGCGGCGACCCTCGGCTGGGGCGCCGCGTCCGGCGTCGCCTCGGCCGCCGCCTTCGCCCTGCTCTACCGCACCCTGGCGATCGGCCCCATGAACGTGCTCTCGCCGATCACCGCCCTGGTGTCCGCCGCCCTCCCCGTCGGCGTGGGCCTGCTCCAGGGCGAGCGCCTGGGCCCGGCCGGACTGGTCGGGCTGCCGCTCGCGCTGGCCGCCGTGGTGCTCGTCAGCGCCGGGCACGGCGCCGCGTCGGCACGCCCCTCCCGTACGGCGCTGCTGCTGGCCTTCGGCGCGGGCGCCGCCATCGCCCTCCAGCTGGTCTTCCTCCACCAGGCACCCGCCGACAGCGGTGTCGCCCCCCTGATCGTCGGCCGGGCGGTGTCCTCCGCCGTCACCCTCGCCGCCGCGGGACTGATGTACCGCAGGCTCGGATCCGAGCGGCCCGCGTACGCGATGTCCGCCGGCGCCGGCGTGCTGGACTCCGTGGCCAACCTCCTCTTCCTGCTCGCCGCCCGCGGCGGCGACCTCGCCGTCGTCGCCGTCGTCACCGCCCTCTACCCGGCCGGCACGGTCCTCCTCGCCCGTACCGTCCTCGCCGAACGCGTCCACCGCGGCCAACTCGTCGGCCTCGGCGCCGCCGCCGCCGCGGTCAGCCTCCTGGCCCTCGCCTGAGGCCGCCGGGCCGCCGTCGCGGGGGCCGGGTCCCCGCCCGAGAACCCCGGCCCCATGCCACCCCACCCCACTCCCGCCCGTACACAGGAACGGAAACCCCGCCCATGACCGACTTCCACCTCCACCCCGCCGTCGCGGACGCCTTCCCCGACACCCTCATCGCCCTGGTCACCGCCACCGGCCTGCGTGGCCGTGAGCCCTGGCCGCTCACCGTCGGCGCCGTGGCGGAGCTGGAGCGGAGCCTCGCGGACGGCGGTTGGCGGCCCGCCGACGAGTCCGACCCCCGGATCGAGGCCTGGCACACCGCGTACCGCTCGTTCGGGACCAATCCCCGCCGGGTCCGGCCCAGCGTCGACGCGCTCGGTCGCCGCCTGGCCAAGAAGGGCGCCCTGCCCCGCATCAACCCGGCCGTCGACTCGTACAACGCCGTGTCGGTCCGCCACGGACTGCCCGCCGGAGCGTTCGACCTCGACCACGTCAGCGGGGTGGTCGGCATCCACCGCGCCGACGGCACCGAGACCTTCACGCCGCTCGGGGAGCCCGACACCGTCGAGACCCCCAAGCCCGGCGAGATCGTCTACGCCGACGACGCCGGCGTCCTGACCCGCCACTGGAACCACCGCGACGCCCACCGCACCCGCGTCACCGAGGACTCGACCCATGTGACCTTCGTCCTCGAAACCCTCCACGCTCCCCGCGACGGCCACCTCGTCGAAGTCGCCGCCCGGAAGCTGCGCGAGCTGCTCGGTCCGCACGCCGCGGGGACGACGCTGCACCACCTCACTCCGGAGCGGCCGCGCGCCACCGTCTGAGGGGTCGGCCCGTGCGGCTCGGGCCCCACGCCCTTGACAAGGTGGCCATGTCCCTGACAGCAGTTGCCCTGCACGACTCCCGCGAACGGTGTCCCACCACGAAGGAGACGATCAGCGCATGACCAGCCCCGAGAGCGCGGTTCCCCACTACGACGTCGTCATCGCGGGAGCGAGCCTCGCCGGCAGCGCCGCGGCGATCCTGCTCGCCCGGCGCGGTGCCCGCGTCGCCCTGCTCGAACGCCGCTCGGACCCCGAGACGTACAAGGTGCTCTGCACCCACTCCCTCCAGGCCGCGGCCTACCCGGTCCTCGACGAACTGGGACTCGTCCCCGCCCTCGAAAAGGCCGGGGCCATCCGCAACGAGGCCCGCTGGTACACCCGTTGGGGATGGATCGAGCCGAGGGCGGCACCCGGCGGACCCGAGCTGCCGTACGCGTACAACATCCGGCGCAGCACCCTCGACCCGCTGATCAGGTCACGTGCGGCGGCGACCCCCGGCGTCGACCTGCTCCTCGGCCACCGGGTGACCGGACTGATCAGGGAAGGCGGCCGGACCCTCGGGGTGCGCGCCTCGACGGCCGACGGCGAGCGAGAGATCCGGGCCCGGCTCGTGGTCGGCGCCGACGGCAAGGACTCGGCCGTGGCCGGACTCGCCGGCGTGCCCGCCAAGCAGCACCCGAACGGGCGCTTCGGCTACCTCGCCCACTTCCGCGACCTCCCGCTCCGCGACGGGATCAGCCACGCCTGGTTCCTCGAACCCGACGCGGCGTACGCGTTCCCCAACGACGACGGCATCACGGTCGTCGCCGTCCTCCCGGACAAGAAACGACTGCCGGCCTTCCGGGAGGACCTGGAGGGCAGCTTCCTCGACCTCGTCCGCGGCCTCCCCGACGCACCGCCCGTCGACGCCGCCGAACGCGTCTCGAAGTTCATCGGCACCGTCGACTACCCCCTGTACACCCGCAAGCCCACCGCCCCGGGCCTCGCGCTCATCGGCGACGCCGCCCTGACCGGCGACCCCCTCTGGGGAGTCGGCTGCGCGTGGGCCCTGCAGTCCGCCCGATGGCTGGCCGAGGCGGTCGCCCCCGCCGCGACCGGCCACGGCGACCTCGACAGCGCCCTCGCCGCCTACGCGCGCACCCACCGCCGCCGCCTCGGCGGCCACCAGTACCTCTCCGTCGACTACGCGAAGTCCCGCCCCTTCAACCCCGTGGAACGGCTGATGTTCTCCGCGGCGGCCCGCGACGCGTCGATGGCGCGCCACCTGTACCTCTTCGGCTCCCGCCTCATCGGTCCCCTCCGCTTCCTCAGCCCCCGCGCACTCGCCCAGGCCTCGCTCGTCAACCTCCGGCACCGTCGCCGGGCCGCGGGGCGAAAAGGCACTGCGCGTCAATTGTCCGGCTGAGGCACCTGACGGGTGTCAGTACTGTTTCGGGGGCCGATCGGTAATCTCCTGGTTCATGTCTCTCACTCTGGTCGAGCGGTTCTTGCGTGGTCTGGAGATATCCCCGGATCGTCCTGCCTTGAAGGTCGGGTCGGATGTGGTGTCGTATCGGGAGGTCCATGAGAGGGCTTTGCTGTGGGCGGGTTCGCTGAGGGCGGCCGGGGGTGGGGTTCCGGGTGCGGTGGGGGTGTTGGCGGGTAAGAGTGTGACGACGTATGTGGGTTTGCTCGCGGTGTTGTATGCGGGTGGCACGGTGGTGCCGTTGCAGCCGAATTTTCCTGCGGAGTTGACGCGGCGGATGATTCGGGTGGCCGGGGTGGACCTGGTGATCGCGGATGGCCGGGGTCTGGGGGTGTTGCCGGAGGTCGTCGATGAGGGGACGGTGGTCCGGGTCCTGGACACGGGGGGTTGTCCGGAGGGTTTCGTCTCGGTTCCGGTGGTGGCTTCGGCGGCGTTGGGTGAGCCGGTGGAGGTGGTGTCGTCGGATCCTGCGTATGTGTTGTTCACGTCGGGTTCGACGGGGGTGCCGAAGGGGGTGCCGGTTTTGCATCGTGGTTTCTCGTCGTATTTCGACGAGAGTGATCGGCGGGGTGATTTCGGTCCGGCGGATGTGTTCTCGCAGACGTTCGATCTGAATTTCGATCCGGGTATTCATGATGTGTTCATCGCGTGG
>NZ_JBFPNH010000062.1:0-27776 GCF_040815545.1 Streptomyces sp. LMG1-1-1.1
CCCGCGTCGGACAACGCATCCTGGCCCTGACCGCCGCCATCTGGCACAACCGGGCCAACACCACAGCCCTGACCAGGTCACTCATCGCCTACGACCACTGACCAGCACTTCGGACTTACTCGTCTAGTCCGTCTCGCGGTAGGCGGCCGCCTCCTCCAGGTCGAGGCGGCGGAGCAGGGTCCGCATCATCTCGTCGTCGATGCGGCGAGCGTCGCGCAGCTGTACGAAGACCTCGCGCTCGGCGTCGATCATCTCGCGGGAGAGCCGCCGGTAGGTGTCGTCGGCGTTCTCGCCGGTGACCTCGTTGACGGCTCCGAGCCGCTCCCACACGGCGTTGCGGCGCCGTTCGAGGACGGTGCGCAGCCGGTCGGCGAGGGGCTTCGGCAGGGCGTTGCGCTCGTCTTCGAGCAGCTCGTCGAGGCGCTCCTCGGCGGCCCGTGAGGCCTCGCTCTGGGCCTGTGCCTCGGCCAGCGTCTCGGCGTACCCGTCCCGCCCGGGGAGCTTCAGGAGCCGGATGAGGGGCGGCAGGGTGAGGCCCTGCACCACCAGGGTGCCGATGACGGTGGTGAAGGTGAGGAACAGGACGAGGTTGCGGGCCGGGAACTCCACGCCGTCGGTGACGACGGGGATGGAGAACGCGATGGCGAGGGACACCACCCCGCGCATGCCGGCCCAGCCGACGACCAGGGGCGCCCTCCAGTCCACCTCCGGCTCCCGCTCCCGGACCCGGGCCGAGAGCCACCGGGGCAGGAAGGTCGCCGGGTAGACCCAGACGAACCGGACGACGACCACGGCCACGAACACCCCGACCGCGTACCAGGCCGCCTCGCCGATGCCGTACTGCCCGAGGCCCTGGACGACGTACGGCAGCTGGAGGCCGATCAGGGCGAAGACGGCGGACTCCAGCACGAAGGCGACCATCTTCCAGACGGCCTCCTCCTGGAGCCGGGTCGCGAAGTCGACCTGGTACGCCCGGTGGCCGAGGAAGAGGCCGACCACGACGACCGCGAGGACCCCGGAGGCGCCCACCTCCTCGGCCGCCGCGTAGGCGACGAAGGGGATGAGGAGCGACAGGGTGTTCTGGAGGAGGGCCTCGCCGAGCCGGCAGCGGAGCCAGTGGATCGGCACCATGAGGACCAGGCCGACGCTGATGCCGCCGATCGCCGCCAGGGCGAACTCCCCGAGCCCGCCCGCCCAGCTGATGCCCTCGCCGACGGCCGCCGCGAGGGCGACCTTGTACGCGGTGATCGCGGTGGCGTCGTTCACCAGGGACTCGCCCTGGAGGATCGTGGTGATCCGGTGCGGCAGGCCGAGCCGGCGGGCGATGGCGGTGGCCGCGACCGCGTCCGGCGGGGCGATCACCGCGCCGAGCACGAGCGCGGCGGTCAGCGGCAGGTCGGGCACGAGGACGTACGCGAGCCAGCCCACGGCCACGGTGGCGAAGAGGACGTAACCGACCGAGAGCAGGGCCACCGGCCGGATGTTGGCCCGCAGGTCGAGGTACGAGGAGTCCAGGGCGGCCGTGTAGAGCAGCGGGGGCAGGATCAGCGGCAGCACGATGTGCGGGTCGAGTGTGTAGTCCGGCATCCCCGGGACGTACGAGGCGACGAGGCCGACCGCGACCAGGAGCAGCGGGGCGGGCACGGGGCTCCTGCGGGCGAACCCCGCGATGGCGGTGCTCGCCGCCACCAGTGCCACCAGCTGCAGTGCGTCCATGCCCGACCCCGTCCCCTGCCTCGACGTAACCTGGCCATCATGAGCGAGTGCCCCCACGTTGCCGAAATGCCGCGCCCCGAGCCGGCGCCGCTGGCCGCCACCTGCCCCGAGTGCCTGGCGGACGGCACGCACCCGGTGCAGTTGCGGCTCTGCCTGAGCTGCGGCCACGTCGGCTGCTGCGACTCCTCGGCGGGCCGGCACGCGACGGGGCACTACTCCTCGACCGGCCACCCGGTGATGCGGACCTTCGAGCCGGGCGAGGCCTGGCGCTGGTGCTTCGTCGACGGGTCGATCGTCTGACGGCCCGTCCGGGTCGCGGGGCGCCGGGGCCGACACCGTCCGGTGCCGCGGCCCGCGGCCCGTCCGGGGACACGGTTCGGTCCGGACGCGGTTCGACCGCCTCGGGGGTGGGTACGTCCTCCCTCCGCCGGTCGCTCGTTTTCGGCCCCTGCGGACCTCTGCCCACCGTCCGCGCCCATGGGCCTACCATGGGTGACGGGCGCGATCGGGGGTCGGCGGGGCTCGCGGCGACACGGCGGGACGGATCGCGATAGCGTCACGGCGGACCGCGCAGCCCCCTGCGCACCGCCCGGTTCGGGGGCTTCTCCCCCCGGACCCCGAATGAGCTTGTGCCACCTTGGAGGTGAGGGTGTCCCAGATCGCAGGCGAGCCCGGGACCCAGGACTTCGTGGAAGTCCGGCTGCCCGCTGCGGGTGCCTATCTGTCCGTGCTGCGTACGGCCACGGCCGGCCTCGCGGCGCGCTTGGACTTCACCCTCGACGAGATCGAGGACTTGCGGATCGCGGTCGACGAGGCCTGCGCCATTCTGCTCCAGCAGGCCGTGCCGGGGTCCGTCCTCAGCTGTGTCTTCCGGCTGGTCGACGACTCCCTGGACGTGACGGTGTCCGCCCCCACCACGGACGGCCGGGCGCCCGAGCGGGACACCTTCGCCTGGACGGTGCTGTCGGCACTGGCCGGAAAGGTGGAGTCGTCGGTGGCCGATGACCGTACGGTCTCGATCAGCCTGTACAAACAGCGCGGCGCGGGGCCAGGCCCGGCGTGAGGAGCGGGGACGCGACGGCCGGCATCCCTGAGCAGCAGGCGCGGCCGCATGAGGTCGCTATGGAGCGGGCGGACCAGATGAGCGAGCACGAGCAGCACCACGAGGTTCCCGGGACCCCGGGCGTCCCGGAGGCCCCCGGGACGCCCGGGGCGCCCACCAGCGAGCAGGCCGGCGGTGCGGCCGACGTCGCGGAGAAGGCCGAGCAGGCCACCGACGCGGACGAGGCGGACGACCTCCCGGAGCCCCCGCCCGTCCCGGACCCGCACGACCGCAGCGGTGCCCGCGCCCTGTTCTTCGAGCTCCGCGAGCTGCCGGAGGGCTCCCCCGAGAAGGCGGAGCTCCGCAACCGCCTGGTGCGGATGCACCTGCCGCTGGTGGAGCACCTGGCCCGGCGCTTCCGCAACCGCGGCGAGCCGCTGGACGACCTGACGCAGGTGGCGACCATCGGCCTGATCAAGTCGGTCGACCGGTTCGACCCGGACCGCGGGGTCGAGTTCTCGACGTACGCGACGCCCACGGTCGTCGGCGAGATCAAGCGCCACTTCCGCGACAAGGGCTGGGCGGTCCGGGTGCCGCGCAGGCTCCAGGAGCTGCGGCTCTCGCTCACCACGGCGACCGCGGAGCTGTCCCAGCAGCACGGCCGCTCGCCGACGGTGCACGAGCTGGCCGAGCGGCTCGGGATCTCGGAGGAGGAGGTCCTGGAGGGGCTGGAGTCGGCCAACGCCTACTCGACGCTCTCCCTGGACGTGCCCGACACGGACGACGAGTCGCCGGCGGTGGCGGACACCCTGGGCGCGGAGGACGAGGCCCTCGAAGGGGTCGAGTACCGCGAGTCGCTCAAGCCGCTCCTGGAGGACCTGCCGCCCCGGGAGAAGCGGATCCTGCTGCTGCGCTTCTTCGGGAACATGACCCAGTCGCAGATCGCGCAGGAGGTCGGCATCTCGCAGATGCACGTGTCCCGGCTGCTGGCTCGGACCCTGGCGCAGCTGCGGGAGAAGCTCCTCGTGGAGGAGTAGGACCGAAGCGCCTACGCGGAGTCCTGGCCGGGGCGCCGGATGCCGAGCGCCTCGGTCGTGGCCGGGTTCACCAGGAGGACGAGCCCGGTGACCGCCAGGACGGCGAGGACGGCGCCGGCCGGGATCATCGCGCTGTCCGCCTGGAGCATCTGCCAGGCGACGGGCAGCGCCAGGATCTGGGTGATGACGGCCGGGCCGCGGCTCCAGGAGCGGCGCAGCCAGAGCCCGCGGGCCGCGGCGAGCGGGATCAGGCCGAGTGCGGCGAGCGTCACCGCGCCGGTCAGCGCCCCGGTGAGGTCGCCGGCCTTCTCGGTCAGGGCGTGCACCAGCATGTACACGCCCCCGGCGAGGAGCCCGAGGGCCTCGATGCCGGCCACGGCCGCCGCGGCGGCGAGACGGGTGGGGCGGGGGGTCTGCTCCGTACTGCTCATGGAAGGCAGGGTAGCCGGGGCGGTCGGGACGCCGGGCGGGCCGGGTGCGGCGCACCTCCGGACGAGCCCGGGCCGGGCCCGGACGCGGGGATGAGCCACGGTTCGGCAGGGCCCGGATGCGGTGGGCGGGGCACGGCTGGGCTGGGCCCGGTACCGCCGGGTAGGTACCCTGGCGGTCATGCGCGCACTTCTCGTGGTCAACCCGGCAGCCACCACTACCAGTGCCCGCACCCGTGACGTGCTCATCCACGCGCTGGCGAGCGAGATGAAGCTGGAGGCGGTCACCACCGAGTACCGCGGGCACGCGCGTGACCTGGGCAGGCAGGCCGCCGACGCGGGGAACATCGACCTGGTCGTGGCCCTCGGCGGCGACGGCACGGTGAACGAGGTGGTGAACGGGCTGCTGCACAGCGGGCCCGACCCCGACCGGCTGCCGGGTCTCGCGGTCGTCCCCGGCGGCTCGACGAACGTGTTCGCCCGCGCGCTCGGACTGCCGAACGACGCCGTGGAGGCGACCGGCGCCCTGCTCGACGCGCTGCGCGAGCGCCGGGCACGCACGGTGAGCCTCGGTCTGGCCTCGGGAACGCCGGGCACCGAGGACGAGGCGGTGCCGTCCCGCTGGTTCACCTTCTGTGCCGGGCTCGGTTTCGACGCGGGCGTCGTCGGCCGGGTCGAACAGCAGCGGGAGCGCGGGAAGAGATCCACCCATGCGCTCTATCTGCGTCAGGTGGCGCGCCAGTTCCTGGAGGAGCCGCACCGCAGGCACGGCACGATCACCCTGGAGCGGCCCGGCGCGGAGCCGGTCGAGGACCTGGTCCTCTCCATAATCTGCAACACCTCCCCCTGGACCTACCTGGGCAATCGTCCGGTGTACGCGTCCCCGGAGGCCTCCTTCGAGACCGCGCTCGACGTGCTCGGGCTGAGCCGTCTGTCCACTCCGGCGGTGGCCCGGTACGCCACTCAGCTGCTCACCTCGACCCCGGAACGGGGTCCGCGGGGCAAGCATGCCGTGACTCTGCACGACCTGACCGACTTCACCTTGCATTCGAAGGTCCCCCTCCCCCTGCAGATGGACGGAGACCACCTGGGACTGCGTACGAGCGTGACGTTCACAGGCGTACGCCGTGCACTGCGTGTGATTGTGTGAGCGGAAGGGCCCAAAGTCCTTTCACTCGAACGTTTAGGCGCGCATCCACCCCTTAGAAGTACGGCTGTGACCTAGCCGACACCGAGGAATCAAAAAAAACTTTCCGGAAGGGGTTGTATCCGTTGCCGGGGTTTGGGAGTCTCTTCTTGGCGATCGGGACGGCCCGCAAGACCGGCCTCCACTGAGAGCCAGAACCCCTCCTCAGCAACAGGACCACACCAGTTCACCTGGCAGTCGGCCCTTCCCTTGCGGGGGGATTCGTGAAAGCGTTCACATTCACAAGCAACTGGCACGTAACACTGAGAGAGGTAGCAGCCATGGACTGGCGTCACAACGCCGTTTGTCGTGAGGAAGACCCCGAGCTGTTCTTCCCCATCGGCAACACCGGTCCTGCGCTGCTGCAGATCGAGGAAGCCAAGGCCGTCTGCCGCCGCTGCCCCGTCATGGAGCAGTGCCTGCAGTGGGCGCTCGAGTCCGGCCAGGACTCCGGCGTCTGGGGTGGCCTCAGCGAGGACGAGCGCCGCGCGATGAAGCGCCGTGCCGCTCGCAACCGGGCGCGTAACGCCAGCGCCTGACGCCCACCGACAGCCTGAGGCAGGCGGCGCATACATCGCGTATGCAATCACCGCCCTTGAGCCGCAGCGCGCAGCAGTAACCCACAGCATTCGAGCCCCGGACCGATTTCCTTCGGTCCGGGGCTCGCTGCTGTTCGCAGGCGCGTACGGCTACTTCTGCGGCTGCACGGGAATGTCGAGGACCACCTTCGTGCCGCGCTCGGCACCCGGGAGCATGTCGAAGGAACCGCCCAACTCCCCTTCCACCAGGGTCCGTACGATCTGGAGGCCGAGGTTGCCGGCCCGCTGCGGGTCGAAGCCCTCGGGCAGTCCGCAGCCGTCGTCCTGGACCGTGATGAGGAGCCGGGCGTCGGCCCTGGGCTCGCCGCGTACGGCGGACACCTCGACGGTGCCCTGCTCACCCTGCGCGAAGGCGTGCTCCAGCGCGTTCTGCAGGACTTCGGTGAGGACCATCGAGAGCGGGGTCGCGACCTCGGCGTCGAGGATGCCGAAGCGACCGGTGCGCCGGCAGGTGACCTTGCCCGGGGAGATCTCGGCGACCATCGCGATCACCCGGTCGGCGATCTCGTCGAACTCCACCCGCTCGTCCAGGTTCTGGGACAGCGTCTCATGGACGATGGCGATCGAACCGACGCGCCGCACGGCCTCGTTGAGGGCCTCGCGGCCGCCGTCCGAGTCCATCCGGCGGGACTGGAGGCGCAGCAGGGCGGCCACCGTCTGGAGGTTGTTCTTCACCCGGTGGTGGATCTCCCGGATGGTGGCGTCCTTGGTGATCAACTCGCGCTCGCGGCGGCGCAGTTCCGTGACGTCGCGGAGCAGGACGAGCGAACCGATGCGGGTGCCCTTGGGCTTGAGGGGGATGGCCCGCAGCTGGATCACGCCGCCGTTGCCCTCGACCTCGAACTCGCGCGGCGCGTAGCCGGAGGCCAGGGTGACCAGGGCCTCGTCCACCGGACCCCGGGAGGGGGCGAGTTCGGCGGTGATCTGGCCGAGGTGCTGGCCGACGAGGTCGGCGGCGAGGCCGAGCCGGTGGTACGCGGAGAGGGCGTTGGGCGAGGCGTACTGGACGATGCCGTCCGCGTCGAGGCGGACGAGGCCGTCGCCGGCGCGGGGCGAGGAGTCCATGTCGACCTGCTCGCCCGGGAAGGGGAAGGTCCCGGCCGCGATCATCTGGGCGAGGTCGGAGGCCGACTGGAGGTAGGTGAGCTCCAGTCGGGAGGGGGTGCGGACGGTCAGCAGGTTGGTGTTGCGGGCGATGACGCCGAGGACCCTGCCCTCGCGGCGTACGGGGATGGACTCGACCCGCACCGGGACCTCCTCCCGCCACTCGGGGTCGCCCTCGCGGACGATCCGGCCCTCGTCGAGCGCGGCGTCGAGCAGCGGGCGGCGGCCGCGCGGGACCAGGTGGCCGACCATGTCGTCCTGGTAGGAGGTGGGGCCGGTGTTCGGCCGCATCTGCGCGACGGAGACGTACCGCGTGCCGTCGAGGGTCGGAACCCAGAGGACGAGGTCGGCGAAGGACAGGTCGGAGAGCAGCTGCCACTCCGACACCAGCAGGTGGAGCCACTCGAGGTCGGAGTCGCTCAGGGCGGTGTGCTGGCGGACGAGGTCGTTCATGGAGGGCACGGTGCGAGCGTACCCGCGGAATTCAAGGGCGGTGAACCTGGATCTCCGGGGCTTCGTATTGGAGGATGGCCCCGTAAGCACCGCGTTCCCATGGATGGACAGACAAGAATGGTCTAGTCCACAATGAACGCAACCGAGCCTCCATCCTCCCCGCACAGGAGGATGGAACGAGGTACCCGACGCTCTCTGCCCTGACTGCGTCGAGACCTCCCACAACGGCCGAGGGACCGCACACCCCCGGCCGAGCAACTCCGGGCTGCGGTGCCGGACGGGCTGAGGGTCCCGTCAGGCGCCGCGGCCCGCGGGTGTTTCCGGGGCCGTTTCCGCCCCCGCTCCCCCGCGGCGCGTGCCACTCCCGCGCCGACCGGGCCCGCGTCGCCGCCCCCGCCACCGCCGTGACCTCCCGCGCCGTCGCGAGCTCCCCCGCCGTGGCCGCGAGCTCCTCCGCCCTCGCCGCGAGCCCCTCCGCCCTCGCCGCGAGCTCTTCCGCCAGGTGGGGCGGGAGGGTTCCGAGTGGCTGGGGGGTCGGGTGCGGCCGACGATGGAGGCGGTGGGCGTCCGTGGGGCGGAACGGCATGAGGAGAAGGCCCCTCCTCTGCTAGATTTGGACTTTGATTGGTCTATACCACACGGCTCCTCACCAGCGCCCCTCACCAGATCGGCAGGCACAGCGTGGAAGTTGTCATCGTCAAGGACGCCAAGGCGGGCGGCGAGCTCATCGCGGACGGCATCGCCGACCTCCTGCGCCGCAAGCCCGACGCGCTGCTCGGCGTGGCCACGGGTTCGACTCCGATCCCGATCTACGACGCCCTTGTCGCCCAGGTCGCGGCCGGCTCCGTGGACCCCTCGCGGGCCCGGATCGCCCAGCTGGACGAGTACGTCGGCCTGCCGGCCGGGCACCCGGAGTCGTACCGCTCCACCGTGCTCCGCCAGGTCGTCGAGCCGCTCGGCCTCTCCCAGGAGGCCTTCATGGGCCCCGACGGCTCCGCCGAGGACGTCCAGGCGGCCTGCGAGGCCTACGACAAGGCGCTGGCCGAGGCCGGCGGGGTGGACCTGCAGATCCTCGGGATCGGCACCGACGGGCACATCGGCTTCAACGAGCCGTGCTCCTCGCTCGCCTCCCGCACCCGGATCAAGACGCTCACCGAGCAGACCCGGGTGGACAACGCGCGCTTCTTCGACGACGACATCGAGCAGGTGCCGCACCACGTCATCACCCAGGGCATCGGCACCATCCTGGAGGCCCGCCACCTGGTGCTGCTCGCCACCGGCGAGGGCAAGGCCGAGGCCGTCGCGCAGACCGTCGAGGGCCCGGTGTC
This sequence comes from Streptomyces sp. LMG1-1-1.1, assembly GCF_040815545.1. Taxonomy (NCBI): domain Bacteria; kingdom Bacillati; phylum Actinomycetota; class Actinomycetes; order Kitasatosporales; family Streptomycetaceae; genus Streptomyces; species Streptomyces sp. LMG1-1-1.1. The sequence continues at coordinate 8,894 of NZ_JBFPNH010000062.1, forward strand.
GGCGCTGGTGCCGGCCTCCGCCCTCCAGCTGCACCCGCACGCCACGGTCGTCGTCGACGAGGCCGCCGCGTCCAAGCTGAAGCTCGCGGAGTACTTCCGCCAGACGTTCGCCGCCAAGCCCGACTGGCAGGGCATCTGAACCACCCGGCTCCCCGGTCCACGCGAAAGGGGCCCGGCACCTGGTCAGGTGCCGGGCCCCCGTCACGTCAGGGCGTCGAGCCGGCGGTCAGGCGCCGGTCCCCACGACGGCCTCCGCGGCAGCGCGGCCGCAGACCCGGGCCGCACCGTGCGTGGCGATGTGCAGGGTCCCGCGGGGCTCCGCCTCGTTGAGGCCCATCTCGACCACGACGGTGTCGGGCCGGGCCGCGAGGAGGCCCTCCAGGGCCGCGGTCATCCACGGGTACCGGTGGACGTCGCGGACGACCGCCACGATCCGCCGCTCCCCCGCGGCGGCGAGGACCGCGTCCACGGTCGAGGACTCGTCGTACGAGCCGGTCCGCGTGCCGGGCAGCAGCCGCTCCAGCTCCGCCGCGATGCCCCAGGGCGTCTCGTCGCCGACCGCGAAGTTCGCGACGGGCGTGAAGGAGGCCACGAAGGGAGCGCTGGTCATCGGCGTGTGAGGCCGCTCCCCCCGGGTCACCTTGAGGGCCCGGCGGGCCGCGACGAGTCCGATGTCGGTGCCGGGCGCGGTCCCCTCCTGCACTGCCGCGCCCGACACCGTCTCAGCCCCGCCCCTCGCCCGGTGCGCCTGGGTCCAGGCCGCCAGGGCGCGCACGCGCGCCGCGGCGTCGGCCAGCCGCTCCTCGGGCAGTTCACCGGTCCGTACCGCACCGACCAGCGCGTCGCGCAGCCGCAGCACGGTGTCCTCGTCGCACAGCCCGCCGCCGACGCAGATGGCGTCGGCGCCCGCGGCGATGGCGAGGACGGATCCACGCTCGATGCCGTACGTCGCGGCGACGGCCTGCATCTCCATGCCGTCGGTGACGATCAGCCCCTCGAAGCCCAGCTCCTGGCGCAGCAGACCGGTGAGGATCTGCGGGCTCAGGGTGGCCGGACGGTTCGGGTCGAGCGCGGACAGCAGGATATGCGCGCTCATGACCGCTTTGGTACCCGCGGCGATGGCGGCGCGGAAAGGTACCAGCTCACGGGTGTGCAGTGTGGCGAGGTCCACATCGATCCGGGGCAGGGCGTCGTGGGAATCCACGTTCGTGTCGCCGTGTCCGGGGAAGTGCTTCGTGCAGGCCGCGACCCCGACGCCCTGGAGGCCGTCGACGTACGCCACGGTGTGCCGGGCGACCAGGTCCGGGTCGGGCCCGAAGGACCGGACGCCGATGACGGGGTTCTCGACGTTGGAGTTGACGTCCGCCGAGGGCGCCCAGTTCAGGTCGACGCCGCACTGGGCGAGCCGGCGGCCCAGCTCGCGGGCGACGGCCCGGGTGAGCTCGACGTCGTCGACGCTGCCCAGGGCGTAGTTGCCGGGGAAGGACGAGCCTTCCTTGACCTCCAGGCGGGTGACGTCCCCGCCCTCCTCGTCGATGGCGACGAGGACGTCGTCCCGCTCGGCCCTCAGCTGCGCCGTGAGCGCCGCGAGCTGCCCGGGGCTGACGATGTTCCGGCCGAAGAGGCCGACCGACGACAGGCCCTCGCCGATGCGGCGGAGCAGCCAGTCGGGTGCGGTGGTGCCGACGAAGCCGGGCTGGAGGACCGTGAGCGCGTCACGCGTCAGGGTGTCCGAGCCGTGTACGAGTGTGGTCATGGGGCTCGGTTATCCCTTCACCGCGCCGGCGGTCAGGCCGGCGGCCATCTTGCGCTGGACGAGCAGGAAGAGGATCACGATGGGGACGGCCATCATGGTGGAGCCCGCCATCATCGGGGCGTACTCGGTGCCGTTCTTGGTGATGAAGTTGCTGAGCCAGACGGTGGCCGTCTGGTTCTGCTGGCTCATCAGCATCAGGGCGTAGAGGTACTCGTTCCACGCCTGGATGAAGCCGTAGACCGAGGTGGCCACCATGCCCGGCGCGAGCAGCGGGAAGACGACCCGGATGAAGGCGCCGGTGCGGGTGCAGCCGTCGACCATGGCCGCCTCCTCCAGTTCCTTCGGGATGTTGACGATGAAGCCGCGCAGCGTCCACACCGTGAAGGGGAGGATGAAGGTCAGGTACGTGATGATCAGGCCGGTGAGCCGGTCGTACTGGCCGAGGTCGTTGAGGAGCAGGAAGACCGGGATGATCATGGCGACCAGCGGGACCATCTGGACCGCGAGGATGCCGACGATCACGATCTTGCGGCCGCGGAAGGCGAAGCGGGAGATCGCGAGGGCGGCGAGCAGGCCGACCGCGATGCCGATGACGACCACGACGAGCGAGACGACGAGGCTGCGGAGGACCGGGCCCCAGAAGTCGGCGATCTCCAGGGCGCGCTTGAAGTTCTCCAGCGTGAAGGTCGACGGGAAGAAGTGCGGGTCCGGGTCGATCGCGTCCTTGGCCGGCTTGAAGGCCGTGTTGATCATCCAGTAGACCGGGAATCCGGCCGTGAGGACGACGAGCAGGCCGAGGAGGTTCCAGCCGAGCTTGGACTTGCGGCGGTGGGTGACGGCCGGCGCCGGCGACTTGGCCGGGGCTGCCGTGGCGTTGGCGGCGCTCACTCCACATCTCCGATCTTGAGCATCTGGCGCATGTAGACGGCGACGACGCCGAGCAGCAGGAGGACCGTGACGAGCGCGATCGCGGAGCCGGTGCCGTAGTCGTTGACGACGAACGCCCGGTCGAAGGAGTACGTGGTGAGCAGCTGGAACTCGGGTTCCGGGTGGCCGTTGCGCATCACGTAGACCTGCGGGAAGACACCCATGTCCCAGATCACCGACAGCGTGGTCAGCATGACGATGATGGGCTTGAGGATGGGCAGGGTGACGAAGCGGAAGACGCCCCAGGCGCCGGCTCCGTCGAGACGGGCGGCCTCTTCGAGTTCCTTGGGGACCTGCGTGAGGCCGGCGCTCAGGGTGATCACCACGAAGGGGACGGCGCCCCAGACGACGAGCAGCATGATCACGGCGAGGCCCTGCGGGCCGCTGGCGAACCAGTTGTGGCCGATCATGTCGACGCCGGGTATGCGGCTGAGCAGCCAGTTCAGCACGCCGTAGTCGGCGTCGAAGAGCCACTTGAAGATGGCGGTGGCGACGATGATGGGCATGCCCCAGCTCGCCACGAGCACGATGTTGATCAGCGCCTTGACCCAGCCCGAGACGCGCTGCAGCAGCAGGGCGATCATCATGCCGAGGACCATGGTGACGATCACGGCGCCGGCCGCGAAGATCACGGTGCGCAGGACGACGGCCCAGAACTCGCCGTCACCGAGGATCTTGGTGAAGTTGTCGAAGCCGGCCGACTCCGCTTCCTGGAAGCCCCACAGCTGGGGCTGGCCGAACTTCTGGAACGAGAGGGCGACCAGGCGGACCAGCGGATAGCCCAGTACCAGGAGCAGGACGAGGAGGCATGGCGCGAGCAGCAGCCATGGGACGCCCGCCCCGCCGTTCGACTTCTTGCCGGGCTTCCCCGGGCCACCGGCTGTGAAGCCGGAGGGTGGCGATTGCCGCACCGGCGGCACCTTCGCGGTGGTTGTGTCTGCGGCACTCATCCCGTGCTCCTCAGCGATCCCTCTCCTGGTACGGGCGGCAGGGCCCCGTCATGTGACGGGGCCCTGCCCGTAGGTCACTTGGTGTTGATGACCTTGTCGATCGCGGTGTCGGCGGCCTTGGCGGCCTCCTCGACGGACTTGCCCTTGGCGATGTCGATGAGCATCGTCTTGAGGATCTGGGCCTTCTCGACCTGGCCCCAGCCCGGCGCGGTCGGGACGAAGTAGCTCGACTCGGCGGCGGTGGCCGCGACGGCGGTGGCCGGGTCGCTCTTCAGCGGGGCGAGGTCCGTCTTGTTGTTCGGCAGGTTGCCCTTGGCGATGAGGCCCTTCTGGCCCTCGGCGCCGGTGAAGGCGGCGATCCACTCGCCGGCGACGCCCTGCGCCTTGGACTTGACCGGGATGGCCAGGTCGGAGCCGCCGAGGAAGACCGGGAGGGGCTTGCCGGACGGGCCGGGCATCACGAAGTTCTCGAGCTTGTCCTTCAGCCCGCCGACCTTGTCGGACTTCGGGTCGGCGGCGGTGGCGCCCTCCCAGCCGGCGGCGAAGATCGTCGCGGACTTGCCCTGGCCGAAGACGACGGGACGGTCGGACTCGTCCTTCGTCTTGTCGCCGTGCATGTACTTGTCGAGGATGTTCTTGTACTCGGTGAGGCCCTTGACGGACTCGGGCGAGGAGAGGTTCGCCTTCCAGGTCTCGCCGTCCTGCTTGGCGATGGAGCCGCCCGCGTCGAAGACGAAGGACATCGCGGCGTACCAGTCGGGCGACGGCTGGTACCAGGCGCTGAACTTGTCGCCCTTCTTGGCCTGGATGGCGTCGAGGGCGGCGGTCAGCTCGGCCCAGGTCTTCGGGGCGGCCTTGACGCCCGCCTCGGTGGCGACGTCCTTGCGCCAGGTGCCGACGCGGCCACCGGCGTAGTAGGGGACACCGTAGGTCTTGCCGTTGTAGGTGACCGAGTCCTTGAGGGCGTCGAGCCACTTGTCGGAGTTCGCGAACTTCGACGCGTCGACCTCGGCGAAGGCACCCTTGGCCATGTAGCTGATCATCTCGGTGTTGCCCATTTCGACAACATCCGGGGCCTTGTCCGTGGCGAGCACCGCGTCGAGCTTGGTGTTCTTGTCCGGCCAGCCGTAGTACTCGTGCTTGATCTTGATGCCCGGGTGCTTCTTGGTGACCGCGTCGTCGGCGGCCTTGACCAGCTCGGGCCAGTTGTTCTGGGCGTCGACCGTCAGCCAGACGGTGAGCTCCTTGGCGTCGCCGCCGGCGTTGTCTCCGGACTTGTCGGAGCCACCACACGCCGCGATCGAAACCATCATGCCCGCGACGCCGATCGCCGCGATGAGCTTGCGCTTCACGCCACCCTCCTCAGGGATGCCTGCAACCCCTGCCCACCGCGCGAAGACATACGTCGGGTAGTGCTCGTGGGGCTGGGACCTGGTCTTTAATGGTTTAGACCAGTACCCGGAGCTTGGCCTAGACCTTTTGGGGTGTCAAGAGTGTGTAAGACGGGTAGTGGCGTCCGTTATCGGACCGACACCTCACCCCCGGCGCGGCACGCGGAACACCCGGCGCGGCATGCGGGAGGCGGGTGGAGGACCCTGGAAAGAGACGCGCACCTCTCGGCCTGAATGGCCTAGACCAACGAGGGACTCCTCGGTGTATAAGAGGCAGGGAACGACTCCTCCTCGCCGAACCGGCACATATCGGCAGGAGAAACGGTGAGGGCACACGAAGCGTGCCACCATGTGAGCCGCGACAGACGGAGGAGCCGGTGACGGCAGCAGCACAGGAGTCGGGAAGGCAGGCCATGGCCACGGACGCGGGCGGCACAGAGACAGAGGGCGGGGCAGTCACCCGCACCGCGCGCGTGCCCAAGTACTACCGGCTGAAGCGTCACCTGCTCGACATGACGGAGACCCTCCCGCCCGGCACGCCGGTGCCGCCGGAGCGCACCCTGGCCGCCGAGTTCGACACCTCGCGGACCACCGTGCGCCAGGCCCTTCAGGAGCTGGTCGTCGAGGGACGCCTGGAGCGCATCCAGGGCAAGGGCACCTTCGTCGCCAAGCCCAAGGTCTCCCAGGCCCTGCAACTCACCTCGTACACCGAGGACATGCGGGCCCAGGGCCTGGAGCCGACCTCGCAGCTCCTCGACATCGGGTACGTGACCGCGGACGACACCCTCGCCGGCCTGCTCGACATCTCCACCGGCGGCCGCGTCCTGCGCATCGAGCGGCTGCGGCTGGCGAGCGGCGAGCCGATGGCCATCGAGACCACGCACCTGTCGGCGAAGCGCTTCCCCGCGCTGCGCCGGTCCCTGGTGAAGTACACCTCCCTCTACACCGCGCTCGCCGAGGTGTACGACGTGCACCTCGCCGAGGCGGAGGAGACCATCGAGACCTCCCTCGCCACCCCGCGCGAGGCCGGGCTGCTCGGCACGGACGTCGGCCTGCCGATGCTGATGCTGTCCCGCCACTCCCTCGACGGCCAGGGCGAGCCGGTGGAGTGGGTGCGCTCGGTGTACCGCGGCGACCGGTACAAGTTCGTCGCCCGCCTCCAGCGCCCCAACGGCTGAGTCCGGGCCCTGGCAGCTTCCGCCCGGCCGGAACGTGACACCTCCGCCGCGCCGCAGGTCAGCCCGCCGCCCCGGCCCACCGGGGCGGCGGCACCAAACGACCGGGCGGAGGATGCCGGCCGCTCCTCGATGACAGCGCGGGCTCGACGGCGACAGCCTTGAGCTCCGCACACGAGGAGAGAACCATGGAGTACACCACCCTCGGGGGCCCGTCCGGCCCGCGAGTGAGCACCCTCTGCCTGGGCACCCTGCCGTTCGGCACCCGGATCGACGAGGCCGCGGCCTTCGCCGTCCTCGACCGCTTCCACGAGGCCGGCGGGACGTTCATCGACACCGCGAACACCTATGCCTTCTGGGAGCCGGGCGCGACCGGCGCCGAGAGCGAACTCGTCATCGGCCGGTGGCTGGCCAGCCGGGGCGTACGGGACGAGATGGTGCTCGCCACCAAGGTCGGCGCGCTGCCGGACCCGCCGGGATCGGCCTGGCCGGAGTGCGCGGAGGGGCTCTCCGCGCCGGTGCTCCGCCGCCAGGTGGAGGAGAGCCTGCGGAACCTGGGCACGGACCGGATCGACCTGTACTACGCGCACATCGACGACCGGACGACGCCGGTCGCGGAGACCATGGGCGCGTTCGGCGAGCTGGTGGCGGCGGGGAAGATCGGCCGGGCGGGCTGCTCCAACTTCGCGGCCTGGCGGATCGAGGAGTCGCGGGGCGCGGCAGTGGCGGCCGGGGTGCCGGCCTACGCGGCCGTGCAGCAGCGGTTCACGTATCTGCGGCCGCGCCCGGGGGCGGAGTTCGGGGTGAACCCGCACGCGTCGGAGGAGCTGCTCGACTATCTGGGGACCCGGCCCGAGCTGGGCTTCGTGGCGTACACGACACAGCTGACCGGTGCGTACACCGATCCGCGCAAGGAGATACCCGAGCAGTACCGGCACGAGGGGTCGGGGCGGCGGCTCGCGGTGCTGGCCGAGGTGGCGAAGGAGCTGGGCCTGACCGCGAACCAGGTGGTGCTGGCCTGGGCCATGGGTGGCGGACTCCCGGTGCTGCCGGTGGTCGGGGCGAGTTCGGTGGGCCAGCTGGACGAGTCGCTGGACGCGGTGGGCGTACGGCTCGACGACGCGTTCAGGCGGCGGCTCGACGAGGTCGACTGACCGACACGGCACCGGCATTGGTCTAGACCTGGCCGCCCCTCCCCCTCTACGATCGCTCGCGGCACGGCCAGCGACGAGGGGGAGGCGCCGGATGCTGGAGGCGCTCGGCATACAGGAGCCGGCGGAGGCCGTCTACCGGCTGCTCCTGGAGCGGCCCGGGTGCGGCGCGAAGGAACTCGCGGACGGTCTCGGCCGCCCCGAACCCGAGGTGCGCGAGGCGCTCGACCGACTCGCGGAGCTCAAGCTCGTCCGCGTCGACGACACCTCCGGCACGGCCGAACCCCTCACCCCGGACGTCGGATTCTCGTTCCTGCTCTCTCGCGCCGAGGCCGAACTGGGCCGCAGCAGAAGGCGGTTCGAGCAGGCGGGCCGCGCGGTCGCCGGCATCCTCGCCTCGTACGGCGCGCAGCCCGCGGCCGGTGTCCGGCACGACCTGGTGGACCGCATCACCGGCCTCGACACCGTCCGCGAGCGCCTGGAGGACCTGGCCGCCAACGCCCGCACCGAATGCCTCTCCCTGCTCGCCGGCGGGGCCCAGCCCCCCGACACGATGGACGCGAGCCGGCCCCTCGACCAACTCGCCCTGGAACGAGGGGTGCGGATCCGGTCGATCTACCAGGAGAGCTTCCGCAACGACCCGCCGACCGTCGAGTACGTGCGCTGGTACCGCGACCTCGGCGGCGAGGCCAGGACCGTCCCCGTCGTCCCGCTGCTCATGGTGATCGTCGACCGCGAGGCGGCGCTCGTCCCGGTCGACCCGCGGGACGGGCGCGCCGGAGCCCTCGAAGTGCGCAGCCCCGGCCTGATCCACGCGCTCGTGGTGCTCTTCGAACGGCTGTGGGAGTCGGCCACCCCGTTCGGCGAGGCCCCGCGCCGCGACGCGCACGATCTCTCGCCGCAGGAGCGGGAGTTGCTGCTGCTCCTCGGCATCGGCTGCACCGACGACGTCGCGGCCCGGCGGCTCGGGATCTCGCTGCGGACCGTACGCCGGATGAGTTCGGACCTGATGAACCGCCTGGGCGCGCGCAGCCGTTTCGAAGCGGGCGTCCGGGCGGCCAAGGAAGGCTGGCTGTGAGGACGGCCTTCGGTGCGGGGTTCCGAAGAATCAATTCCGTTATGCGGACAGGGGTTCCCTGCGGCGAAACCGTCCCCTAGATTTCCCCACCATTACCGAGGTGGTCAGCGAGGGGACGAATCGCCATGTCAGAAGCGACACAAGGGAAACAACCGACCATCACCCCCCTGAGGGTGGTGATCGCGCTCTGCCTGTTCGCCCCGTTCGTGGCGATGCTCTGGGTGAGTTCGTACGCGAAGGTCGAACCGCTCTTCGCCGGCATCCCGTTCTTCTACTGGTACCAGATGCTCTGGGTCCTGGTCTCCACCGTGCTCACCATGGTCGCGTACCAGCTGTGGCAGCGGGACCAGCGTGCCCGCAAGGGAGGTGACGCGCGATGAAGGACGGCGTGAACGGCGTGGCGCTCGGCGTCTTCGTCTTCTTCTTCGTGGCCGTCACGGTCATGGGCTTCCTGGCCGCGCGCTGGCGCAAGGCCGAGAACGAGCACAGCCTCGACGAATGGGGCCTGGGCGGCCGGTCGTTCGGCACCTGGGTGACCTGGTTCCTGCTCGGCGGCGACCTCTACACCGCGTACACCTTCGTCGCCGTCCCGGCGGCCATCTACGCGGCGGGCGCGGCCGGCTTCTTCGCCGTGCCGTACACGATCCTGGTGTACCCGCTGATCTTCACCTTCCTGCCGCGCCTGTGGTCGGTCTCGCACAAGCACGGGTACGTGACCACCTCCGACTTCGTCCGGGGCCGCTTCGGCTCCAAGGGCCTGTCGCTCGCGGTCGCGGTCACCGGCATCCTCGCCACCATGCCGTACATCGCGCTCCAGCTCGTCGGCATCCAGGCCGTCCTGGACGTGATGGGCGTCGGCGGCGGCGAGACCACCCACTGGTTCGTCAAGGACCTGCCGCTGCTGCTCGCGTTCGGCGTCCTGGCGGCGTACACGTACTCCTCCGGCCTGCGCGCCCCGGCGCTCATCGCCTTCGTCAAGGACACCCTGATCTACATCGTGATCGCGGTGGCCATCATCTACATCCCGATCAAGCTGGGCGGCTTCGACGAGATCTTCGCCAAGGCCGGCGAGGCCTACGCGCAGACCAACCCGGCGACCGGCAAGCCGCGCGGAGCGCTCGTCCCCGGCGAGGCCGGCCAGTGGACGTACGCGACGCTGGCGCTCGGCTCGGCGCTCGCGCTCTTCATGTACCCGCACTCGATCACGGCGACGCTGTCGTCCAGGAGCCGCGAGGTCATCCGCCGCAACACCACGATCCTGCCGCTGTACTCCCTGATGCTGGGCCTGCTCGCGCTGCTCGGCTTCATGGCCATCGCCGCCGGGATCAAGGTCAAGAACGGCCAGCTCGCCATCCCGCAGCTCTTCGAGACCATGTTCCCGGACTGGTTCGCGGGTGTGGCCTTCGCCGCGATCGGCATCGGCGCGCTCGTCCCGGCCGCGATCATGTCGATCGCCGCGGCCAACCTGTTCACCAGGAACATCTACAAGGACTTCATCAAACCGGACGCGACCCCGGCGCAGGAGACCAAGGTCTCCAAGCTGGTCTCGCTCCTGGTGAAGGTCGGCGCGCTGGTCTTCGTCCTCACCATGGACAAGACGGTCGCGATCAACTTCCAGCTGCTCGGCGGCATCTGGATCCTGCAGACCTTCCCGGCCCTCGTCGGCGGCCTGTTCACCCGCTGGTTCCACCGCTGGGCGCTGCTCGCCGGCTGGGCCGTCGGCATGGTCTACGGCACGTTCGCCGCGTACGGCGTCGCCAGCCCGACCCAGAAGCACTTCGGCGGCTCCTCCGCCGAGATCCCCGGCATCGGCGAGATCGGCTACATCGGCCTCACCGCCTTCGTCCTCAACGTCGTCGTCACGGTCGTCCTGACCTTCGTCCTCAAGGCCCTCAAGGCCCCCGAGGGCATCGACGAGACCTCGCCCGAGGACTACACGGCGGACGCCGGTGACGCCGGTGTCCGCGAACTCCCGAAGGTCGGCGCCCCGGTGCACTGACCCGCGGACGCACGCGTGACGGGGGCCCGGGAGACATCCCGGGCCCCCTTCCCGTGCGGCGGAGGCAGACTGGGCCCATGGACTTCACGATCAGGGCGGTACGGCCCGAGGACCACGAAGAGCTCGGCGAGCTCACCGGACTGACCTATCTGAACGACGGGCTGCTGCTGCACGGAGAGGACGACTTCTATCTGGACGTGCTCCGCGACACGGCCCGGCGGGCTCGCGAGAGCGAGGTCCTCGTCGCCGTCGACGCGGAGGACGGGATCATCGGCGGGGTGACCTTCGCCCCCGGCGGCACCGCCTGGGCGGACATCGCCGTCGAAGGCGAGGCCGAGTTCCGGATGCTCGTGGTCGCGCCGGCGGCCCGCGGCAGGGGCGTCGGAGAAGCGCTCGTACGCGCCTGCGCGGACCGGGCGCGGGCCCTCCCCGGGTGTGCGCGGCTGGTGCTCTCCACGGACGCGAAGATGGTCGCGGCGCACCGGATCTACGACCGGCTCGGCTTCGTGCGGACCCCCGAGCGGGACTGGCAGCCGATCCCCGAACACACGCTGCTGACGTACGCGCTGGAGCTGTAGCCCCGCAACCGACACAACATGTGGGGGGTGCCGTCAGCGGCGCCCCCCACATGTATGCTCATCCTCGCTGTCGACGCAGGGGAATCCGGCGCGAATCCGGAACTGTCCCGCAACGGTGTGCTACGTGCGGTTTCGTACGGAGTGAGTCCGATGACCTGCCCACAGCGCACCCGGTCCTTCCGTTCCGGGTGCCACTGACTTCCGGGCCTCGCGGAGTGGGCCGGTGGACACGGCGCGTCCGGCGTGACGGACACCCCCTGCCCGCCTTCCCCGTCGCGGCCCCGAGCCGAGCGAGGGAGAGCCCCCACGTGACCATCGCGCCCGCCGATCCGGCTTCGGCCGAGGCTTCCGCGGTCGAGAGCGACGGCCCCGGGACCGTGCTGCTGCGGACCCTGACCGACCTCACCGCCGATCTCCCCGACACCGACCCCGGCAAGGTCGCCGCCGCCGCGCTGCGCGGCCGCAGCGCCGCGGCGGACGAGGCGGAGCTGCGCGAGCTGGCCACCGAGGCGGCCGCCGGCCTGATCTCCGAGGACCCGGCGTACTCCCGGCTCGCCGCCCGGCTCCTGACGATCACCATCGCCGACGAGGCGGCCGACCAGGGCGCGGTCTCCTTCTCCGCCTCGGTCTCCGTCGGTCACCGCGAGGGCCTGATCGCCGACCGCACCGCCGCGTTCGTCACGCTGCACGCGGACCGGCTCGACACCCTGATCGACCGGGCCGCCGACGACCGCTTCGGCTACTTCGGTCTGCGCACCCTCTACTCGCGCTACCTGCTGCGCCACCCGATCACCCGCAAGGTGATCGAGACCCCGCAGCACTTCATGCTGCGCGTCGCCTGCGGCCTGGCCGAGGACGAGAGCGTCCGCGCGCTCGACGAGGTCGCCGCGCTGTACGGGCTGATGAGCCGCCTGGACTACCTGCCGTCCTCCCCCACCCTCTTCAACTCCGGCACCCGCCACCCGCAGATGTCCTCCTGCTACCTCCTGGACTCCCCGCAGGACGAGCTGGACTCCATCTACGACCGCTACCACCAGGTCGCGCGCCTGTCGAAGCACGCCGGCGGCATCGGGCTCTCCTACTCCCGCATCCGCGCCCGCGGTTCGCTGATCCGCGGCACCAACGGCCACTCCAACGGCATCGTGCCGTTCCTGAAGACGCTCGACGCCTCCGTCGCCGCGGTGAACCAGGGCGGCCGCCGCAAGGGTGCCGCCGCCGTCTACCTCGAGACCTGGCACGCGGACGTCGAGGAGTTCCTGGAGCTCCGCGACAACACGGGCGAGGACCAGCGCCGTACGCACAACCTGAACCTGGCGCACTGGATCCCGGACGAGTTCATGCGCCGCGTCAACGCGGACGCCGACTGGTCGCTGTTCTCCCCGGCGGACGTGCCCGAGCTCGTCGACCTGTACGGCGAGGAGTTCGACGCCGCCTACCGCGCCGCCGAGGCGAAGGGCCTGGCCCGCAAGACGATGCCGGCCCGCGACCTGTACGGCCGGATGATGCGGACCCTGGCCCAGACCGGCAACGGCTGGATGACCTTCAAGGACGCGTCCAACCGGACCGCGAACCAGACCGCCGAGCCCGGCACCGTCGTCCACTCCTCGAACCTGTGCACAGAGATCATCGAGGTCACGAACGACGGCGAGACCGCCGTCTGCAACCTCGGTTCCGTGAACCTGGGCGCGTTCGTCACCGGCGGCGACATCGACTGGGAGCGCCTCGACGAGACCGTCCGCACGGCCGTCACCTTCCTCGACCGGGTCGTCGACATCAACTTCTACCCGACCGAGCAGGCCGGGCGTTCCAACGCCCGCTGGCGGCCCGTCGGCCTGGGCGCGATGGGCCTCCAGGACGTCTTCTTCCAGCTGCGGCTGCCGTTCGACTCCGCCGAGGCGCGCGCGCTGTCGACCCGTATCGCCGAGCGGATCATGCTCGCCGCGTACGAGGCCTCCGCCGACCTCGCCGAGCGCAGCGGCCCGCTCCCGGCCTGGGAGCAGACCCGCACCGCCCGCGGTGTGCTGCACCCGGACCACTACGACGTGGAGCTCAACTGGCCCGAGCGCTGGGCCGCGCTGCGCGAGCGGATCGCCGCCGTCGGCATGCGCAACAGCCTGCTCCTGGCCATCGCGCCGACCGCGACCATCGCGTCGATCGCCGGCGTGTACGAGTGCATCGAGCCGCAGGTCTCGAACCTCTTCAAGCGCGAGACGCTGTCGGGGGAGTTCCTCCAGGTCAACTCGTACCTCGTCGACGAGCTGAAGAAGCTCGGCGTGTGGGACGCGCAGACCCGGGACGCGCTCCGCGACGCCAGCGGTTCGGTGGCCGGCTTCACCTGGATCCCGGCCGAGGTGCGCGAGCTGTACCGCACGGCCTGGGAGATCCCGCAGCGCGGCCTGATCGACATGGCGGCGGACCGCACCCCCTTCCTGGACCAGTCGCAGTCGCTGAACCTGTTCATGGAGACGCCGACGATCGGCAAGCTGTCGTCGATGTACGCGTACGCCTGGAAGCAGGGTCTGAAGACGACGTACTACCTGCGCTCCCGCCCGGCGACCCGGATCGCCCGCGCCGCCCAGGCGTCGACGACGGCCGCCGCCCCCATCCCCGTCCAGCAGGCGGTCTCCGACGCGGACGCCCTCGCCTGCTCCCTGGAAAACCCCGAGTCCTGCGAGGCCTGCCAGTAATGAGCTCCACCGAGAAGAACCTGCTGGACCCGGGCTTCGAGCTGACCCTCCGTCCGATGCGGTACCCGGACTTCTACGACCGCTACCGGGACGCGATCAAGAACACCTGGACGGTGGAGGAGGTCGACCTGCACTCCGACGTCGCCGACCTCGCCAAGCTGACCCCGGCCGAGCAGCACATGATCGGCCGTCTGGTCGCGTTCTTCGCGACGGGCGACTCGATCGTCTCGAACAACCTGGTGCTGACGCTCTACAAGCACATCAACTCCCCGGAGGCGCGCCTGTACCTGTCGCGCCAGCTGTTCGAGGAGGCCGTGCACGTCCAGTTCTACCTGACGCTGCTCGACACCTACCTGCCCGACCCGGACGACCGCGCCGCCGCGTTCCACGCGGTCGAGGAGATCCCCTCCATCCGCGAGAAGGCGCAGTTCTGCTTCAAGTGGATGGACTCGGTCGAGAAGATCGAGAAGCTGGAGACGGCCGCCGACCGCCGCCGCTTCCTGCTCAACCTGATCTGCTTCGCGGCGTGCATCGAGGGCCTGTTCTTCTACGGCGCCTTCGCGTACGTGTACTGGTTCCGGTCCCGCGGCCTGCTGCACGGCCTGGCCACCGGCACCAACTGGGTCTTCCGCGACGAGACGATGCACATGAACTTCGCCTTCGAGGTCGTGGACACCGTCCGCAAGGAGGAGCCGGAGCTCTTCGACGACGCGCTCCAGGAGCAGGTCACCGACATGCTCAGGGAAGCCGTCGAGGCGGAGCTCCAGTTCGGCCGCGACCTCTGCGGCGACGGCCTGCCCGGCATGAACACCGAGTCGATGCGCGAGTACCTCCAGTGCGTCGCCGACCAGCGCCTCCAGCGCCTCGGCTTCGCCCCGGTGTACGGCTCCGAGAACCCGTTCGCGTTCATGGAGCTCCAGGGCGTCCAGGAACTCACCAACTTCTTCGAGCGCCGCCCGTCCGCCTACCAGGTCGCCGTCGAGGGCTCGGTGGACCTCGACGAGGACTTCTAGCCGGTACGTGGAAGGGCCCCGCTCCCGGTGAGGAGCGGGGCCCTTCCGCGTGTTCGCGAGCGGGATCAGGCGTTCGGCACCGTCTCGTAGCGCGGGGTGCCCTCTTCCATCTGGCGCAGGGCGTCCTTGCGGTCGCGCTTGGAGAGGCGGTCGATGTACAGGTAGCCGTACAGGTGGTCCGTCTCGTGCTGGAGGCAGCGGGCGAAGTAGCCGGTGCCGCGCACCTTGATGGGGTTGCCCTGGGCGTCCTGGCCGTGGACCTCGGCGTAGTCGGGACGGGCCAGCTCGGCGTAGGCGGTCGGCACGGAAAGGCAGCCCTCGTTGGACTCGTCCAGGACGCGCAGCTCGGCCGGGATCTCCTGGAGGACCGGGTTGACCACGACGCCGGTGTGGCGGACGCCCTCGTCGTCGGGGCAGTCGTAGACGAAGACCTTGAGGTCCACACCGATCTGGTTCGCGGCCAGGCCCACGCCCTCGGCGGCCTTCTGGCTGGCGAACATGTCGTCGATCAGCTGCGCGAGCTCGGCGTCGAACGCGGTGACGTCCTTGCACTCCTTGTGGAGCACCGGGTTGCCGACGACCGTGATCGGGCGGGCCGTGCCGCGCTCGCGGTAGGCGAGCTCGCGCGCCTCGCAGTCCTCCGTGTCCACGACGAACCCATCCCCTACCTGCGGCGGGGAGACCCCAAGGTTGATCTGCGTCTGCTCGTCCGTCTCCTGCTGCGCCATGTCCGGCCGCGCCCTTCTGAAAACCCGATTCCGTCGGAGGACAGCCTACGGGCCCGTGGCCGTGGCCTCAGCAGACCTCTTCCAGATCCCGCCACTCACGGCTGTCGGGACTGTCCGCCACCCAGCCGTCGAGGAGCCCGCGCACGAGGCCCGCCGGGGCGGCGATGCCGCATTCGCGCTCCGGCACCCACAGCTCGCCGGGCGAGCGGTGGCCGAGCGGCCCGGGGTGCCCCGGCTCGCTGTGGTCGTGCGGGTCGGAGTGCTCGCCCTCGCCCTCGGCGCTCGGCATGGTCGACTCGGAGCAGGCGCGGCAGAGCAGCCGCACGGACGACGACCAGTCCTCGGCGGCGAAGCCCGCCTCGGCGGCGAGCTGCTCCAGGGCGTCCCGGTCGTCCTCGGTGGCGGCCTCCAGGAGGACCACCCAGGTGGGGACGGGGGACGGCGCCCACAGCTCGATCTCGTCGAAGACCGGGTAGGACGGGCCGGCGGTGGTGGTCCGCTCGCCGTTGGGCACGCCGTCGTGGAGGACGACCTCGCCCCAGCGGCGCCCGGAGGACGGCAGCGGGATGGAGAGGACCTCGATCCGGGCCGGGTCGAGCCTGCGGCCCCACACGACCTCGGCCTCGCCCTCGGGCGAGAGCCGGACGGCGGCGCTGCCCAGCTCCATGCCGGCGGGCTCGCCGGTGCCGGCGGCCGCTCCGGGCACCTTGAGGCCGTAGGCCTGCCAGGCCCGGCGGGCCAGCGGCCAGTCCTGGAGCGCGGTGGCGGCGATGCCGACGTTCCACCAGTCGGGGGCGCCGGTCTCCTTGTCGAGCAGCGCGACGGCCCGCAGCCCGGCGGCCCGCGCCTGCTCCCAGTCGTGGCGGAACTTGTGCAGCAGCGCCAGGTTGAACCAGGACTCGGAGAGCCAGGGCTCCAGATCCGCCGCGCGCGTCAGGAGCGCGCCCGCGTCCTCGTACCGGCCGTCGCCGATCAGCGTGAACGCGCGGTCGGTGGCCTGCCGCCACGAGGCGGAGGGCCGATGCCGTACCTTCCCGAAGATCTTCACGATTCCCGCCTGCCGGTCGCTTCACCCTCTTGTTCGCATCCAACCATGCCCGGTCGGACGCGCGCTCATTACCCATGGGTTACCCCGGGGGGACGGAGGTCACCCCAGCGGCTCCGCCCCGCGCCAGGACCCTGGCCAGGCATTCGACGACATCCGGGTGATAGTCCCGGGCGGTGCCGAGCCTGAGGCGTTCGAGCGCTCCCAGGGCGGCGCCCGCCCCGTCGCCGGCGAGATCGTCGTAGGCGTTCACGGCGCGGACGATCCGGGCGGGCACCGGCTGGTCGCGGTAGGGGTCGGCCTGGCGCTCGACGATCACCGCGACGGAGGCGGCGACCCCGGTCCTGCGGACCACCTCGCCGCCCAGGAGGGCGATCCGCCGCTGCTCCTCGGCGGCCAGGAGGGCGGTGGCGCCGCCCGGGACCGGGTCGACGAGCGAGAGCTGTCCGATGTCGTGCATGAGCGCCGCGTGTTCGAGGACGGTCAGCTCGGGCCCGGAGAGGCCCAGCTCGCGCCCGACGGCGGTGCTGAGGGCGGCGACCCGGCGGGCGTGCCCGGGCGGGGTGCAGCCGGCGATCTCGGTGGCGCGGGCGAGGGAGGCGATGGTCTGGCGGTTGACGGTCCGCACGGCCGCGTACCGCCGGAAGGAGACCTGGGTGAGCAGCAGGGGCACGGCGAGCACGGGCAGCGCCCACAGCCCGGCGGCGGCCACGCCGAGGGCCATGACGGTGCCGGTGGCGCAGACGGCGGAGCCGATGCCGAGGAGGGCGCGCAGTTCGTCACGGAGGAGGGGGCCGTACGGGAAGCCGGTGCGGGCGCGGAGCACGAGAGCGGCGAGGACGGCGTCGCACAGGGCGGTGAGGACGAGCAGGAGGACGAGGAAGAGGGCGTACCAGGGGCCCTGGCCGAGGTGGTCGACGACGGCGCCCGAGTTGTAGAGGGGCTGGAAGCAGACGGCGGCGAAGCCGACGGTGAGGACGCGGCGGGCGAGGTGGTCGAGGCCGGGGTCGTGGCCGCGGGCGAGGTGGGGGACGATCCCGGCGAGGCCGGCGGCGACGACGACGGCGGTGATCTGGAGGACGCCGTGGGTGGTGGGGGTGCCGGCGCTCTGCCCGAGCAGGGCGTACGCGAGGGCGCCGGCGGCGGCGAGCGGCGCGGGCTCCCGCTCCCGGGCCTCGCCGGCCGCGGAGGGTGTCCCGGGGCCGGGGTCGGGACCCCACCGGGCGAGCTCGCCGAGGGCGACGAGGGTGCCGAAGGCGAGGGCGTTGCCGGGTTCGTCGACGCCGTACCAGAGGGTGGCGGCGAGGCCGGCGAGGCTCAGCAGCAGCGCCGCCCCGTACAGGGCGCCGACGGTGGCGGTGCCCGGCCTCACGCGCGCTCCTTCCGCCGGCCTGTTGCGGGCGCGTCCGCCTCGCGGGGCGCCGGGACCCGGTCCGGTTGCGGGGCCTCGTCGGCGGTGACGGCGGGCTGCCAGCCGTGCCGGTCGAGGGCGCGGACGAGGGCGGCGACCATCCGGGGGTCGAACTGGGTGCCGGCGCACCGCTCCAGTTCGGCGACGGCGGTCGGCACCGGCCGGGCCCTGCTGTAGGAGCGGGTCGAGGTCATGGCGTCGAAGGCGTCGGCGACGGCGACCACCCGGGCGAATTCGGGAATCTGCTCGCCGTGCAGGCCGTACGGGTATCCGCTGCCGTCCATGCGTTCGTGGTGGTGGAGGATCGCGGCCCGCGCCTCGCCGAGGAAGCCGATGCCCCGGACCATCTCGTGGCCGTACTCCGGATGCAGTTCGATGACCCGCCGCTCCTCGGGCGTGAGGGGCCCGTCCTTGCGGAGGACCCGGGTGGGCACGCCGAGCTTCCCGACGTCGTGCAGGATGCCGGCGAAGCGGACGACGTCGAGCCGGTCCTCGGCCAGGCCGAGTTCACGAGCGATCAGGACGGAGGCGTGGCCGACCCGTTCGCTGTGGCCGCGGGTGTACCGGTCCTTGATGTCGACGGCCTGTACGAGGGCGCGGATGGTGGCCTGGTGGGCGGCGCGTTCGCGGTGGTACTGGGCGAAGACCCAGCAGGAGATGTACATCGGGAGCAGCACGAAGAGGGCCGCGACCGCCCCGTACGTGCTGCGCCAGAGAACGGCCATCATCAGCCCGGCGAGGCCGTGCACGAGGTGCGGGGCGAGCGCCCGGCCGAGGAGGCCGCGCCAGGCGGCCCGGAGGGGCAGGCCGTCGGCCGTCGCCCGGATGCCGCCGTCGAGGGCGGTGAGGGTCAGGCAGAAGGCGAGCGCGGCGGCGCCGGCGGGCAGCAGCGCGTACGGCAGGTCGGGGGCGTCCGGGCCGTGGCCGAGGGCGGCGGGGCCGCCGAGGAGGCCGGCGGCGGTCTCTTAGACTCATCAGACGCTGCCGAGCACTC
>NZ_JBFPNH010000063.1:0-25557 GCF_040815545.1 Streptomyces sp. LMG1-1-1.1
CCTGACTCTCTACCAGGCCCTGGGCCTCCTCCAACACCTCATCGCCACCTGGACCGGCACCTGCCCCACCTGCCAACAGACCGTCCCATGGCAGCCCTACGACACCACCTAACAAAGCACTACTAGGGCCTGGCGTCACACTCCCGTCGACGCCCGCAGGCGGGAGTGTGACGCCAGGCCCTAGGTCAGCGGGTCCCAGCGGTCGAGGATCTCGTCCGCGATCCGGCGGGCTCCCGGCTCGAAGCGCGCGGAGAGCTCGTGGAACAGCGCCTCGGCGCGCTCGGCGGGCCACTGCTCCGGAAGGTGCTCGGCGGGCAGGTGCGGGTCGCCGCGGACCACGTCGAGCCAGTCGGTGTGGAGCAGCAGCAGGCGGCCCAGGTCGTCGTGCGCCTCGGCGGGTGCGGGGCCGTCGCCCCAGCGGGCGAGGAAGGCGCGGTAGCCCTCGGCGATGGCGTCGACGTCGAAGGCGGCGCGGAGCAGGGGCCCTGCCTCGGTGGGGGCGGCGGCCTCGCCGTGAAAGGCCTTGATACGGTCCCCCAACCCGAGTTCCGCCGCGACGTGGGCGACGTCGACGCGGCCGGGCGCGACCCAGAGGCCGCTCTGGAGGGGGCCGAAGCCCGCCCAGACGAGCCGGGAGCGCAGGTCGTGGCGTTCGCGGCGCCAGGATTCGGGGAGCGAGAAGCCGACCAGGGTCCAGGTGCCGTCCCAGGCTCGGTTGACGGCGCCGGTGCGGCGGATCCGCTCCTCGCCGTCGGCGAGGACACCGGCGGCCCGGTCGGTGAGCGAGAAGTACATCCTGCGGCCCCGCCGGTGCCGTTCGAGCAGCCCCCGGCCGACCATGCGCGTGAGGGTCGAGCGGACGGCGTCCTCCCCCACGCCGACGCGGGCGAAGGCGTCGATGACGCTCGCCGAGGAGAGGGCGGTGCCGGTGCCGAGGACGTGGATGCCGAAGAAGCTCAGCATCAGGGACTGGGGGCGGGGCGGGGCGCCTCGGCCGGCCGTTTCGGGGTCGGCTTCGGACGGCTGCGCCGGGTCGGGTGCGATCACGGGGACAGCGTAGGCCCGGACTCCGCACCTCAGGAAGAATCTTCGGCAGTTTATTGACCGCAGGCAAGAATATGCCTAGCTTTGGCCTCGCCGGTGCGTGCTCCAGGCCGCGTCACCTTCGCGCCCCGCACCCGGCTCTCGGGAAGGACCCCCGCTCATGAATCCTGTGGATCTCGCCGGCAAGGTCGCCGTCGTCACCGGCAGCGGCCGCGGCCTCGGCCTCGCCTACGCCCGCTCGCTCGCCGCATCCGGCGCCGCCGTGGTGATCAACGACGTGGACGCCGAAGCCGCCGCCGAGGCCGTGCGCCTCATCACCGCCGACGGCGGCCGGGCCGTCGCCGAGGTGGTGCCGGTCGGCTCCACCGAGGCCGCCGAGGCACTCGTCGCCCGCGCCGTCGACAGCTACGGCCGGCTCGACGTCATGGTCACCAACGCCGGCGTCCTGCGGGACCGCGTGCTGTGGAAGATGACCGACGAGGACTTCGACACCGTCGTCGAGGTGCATCTGCGCGGCACCTTCACCTGCGTCCGCGCCGCCGTCGAGCGGATGCGCGCCCAGGGCGAGGGCGGCCGGATCGTGGTCGCGGGCTCCCCCGCCGGACAGCGCGGCAACTTCGGCCAGACCAACTACGCCGCCGCCAAGGCCGGCATCGCCGCCATGGTCCGCACCTGGGCCATGGAGCTCGCGAAGGCCGGCATCACCGCGAACGCCGTCATCCCGGTCGCCGCGACCGCGATGACCAAGACCATCCCCGTCTTCGCCCCGCACGTCGAGGCCCTGGAGAAGGACGGCATCGCGCTCCCCGACAGCCTGCGCAAGGGCGAGGGCTTCGGCACGGCCGAGGACGTCGCAGGACTGGTGACCTTCCTCGCCTCGGAGGCCGCCGCCGGCGTGACCGGCCAGTGCGTCGGCATCGGCGGTGACAAGCTCGCGCTCTGGTCGCATCCGCAGGAGGTGTCGGTGGCGTACGCGGACGGCGGCTGGAGCGCCGAGGCCATCGCCGCCGCCTGGCCGGTGACAGTCGGCCGCACCCCGGAGACCTTCGGCATCCCGGCGCCGCAGCTGTGAGCGGCCACGGCCCGATGGACGTGAACGCGCTCGTCGCCATCGACATGCACACCCACGCCGAGGTGTCCGAGAAGGGCGGGGCGTCGCTCTCCGCCGAGCTCGACGCCGCCGCCGGCGCGTACTTCAAGGCGGAGCACCGCCACCCGACGCTGCCGGAGATCGCGACGTACTACCGCGAGCGGCAGATGGCGTGCGTGGTCTTCACGGTGGACGCGGAGTCGGCGACCGGCACCCCTCCCGTGCCCAACGAGGAGATCGCCGAGGCCGCGCTGCGCAACCCCGACGTCATCATCCCGTTCGCCGGAGTCGACCCGTACAAGGGGAAGGCGGCGGTCCGTCAGATCAGGCGGCTCGTCGAGGAGTACGGGGTCAAGGGCTTCAAGTTCCATCCGAACATCCAGGCCTTCCACCCCAACGACCGCATGGCGTACCCGCTGTACGAGGCGATAGAGGAGGCCGGCGCCGTCGCGGTCTTCCACACCGGGCAGACGGGCATCGGCGCGGGCGCTCCCGGCGGCGGGGGCATCCGGCTGAAGTACTCCAACCCGATGGACGTGGACGACGTCGCCGCCGACTTCCCCGGGATGAGGATCGTCCTCGCCCACCCGTCCTTCCCGTGGCAGGACGAGGCACTCGCGGTGGCCACCCACAAGCCGCAGGTGTACATCGATCTGTCGGGCTGGTCGCCGAAGTACTTCCCGCCGCAGCTGGTCCGCTACGCCAACAGCCTCCTGCAGGACAAGGTGCTGTTCGGCTCCGACTTCCCGCTGCTCGCCCCCGACCGCTGGCTGGCCGACTTCGCGGAGCTCCCGATCAAGGACGAGGTCCGTCCGAAGATCCTCAAGGACAACGCGGCCCGGCTGCTCGGCCTCACCGGAAACTGAGGAATCACCCCATGCGCAACCAGGGCATCGGCTCGTGGCCCGCACGCCGCGACCGCAGGTCACCCCGGCGCACCGCCCTCCTGCACGAGGGCCGCGCGGTCGACTACGCCGAACTCCACGACCGCTGCACCCGGTTGGCCCACACCCTGCGGAGTGCCGGAGTCGAACGCGGCGACCGGGTGGCGTTCCTCGGCCCCAACCATCCGTCCTACCTGGAGACGCTCTTCGCGGCCGGCCTGCTGGGCGCGGTGTTCGTCCCGCTCAACACCCGGCTCGCCGTACCGGAGTTGCTCCACCAGCTGACCGACTCGGGCAGCAGCGTGCTCGTACACACGGGGCAGTCGCCCGAGCGGGTGACGGAACTGACGGCGGGATCCGACGTCGGCACCGTCCTCGCGGTGGACGGCGGCCCGGGAGCCCCGTACGAGGAACTGCTCGCGGCCGCGTCCACGGAGCCGGTCGACGAGGAGGTGGGGCACGACGACGTCTGCCTCATCATGTACACCTCGGGAACCACCGGCCGTTCCAAGGGCGCCGTCCTGACCCACGGCAACATCGTCTGGAACAGCCTCAACGTCCTCGTGGACACGGACCTCGCCGGCGACGAGGTGGCGCTGGTCGCCGCACCGCTCTTCCACACGGGCGCCCTCAACATGAGCTGCCTGCCGATCCTCCTGAAGGGCGGCACCGTCCTCCTGGAGTCCTCCTTCGACGCGGAGCGCACCCTGCGGCTCGTCGAACGGCACCGTGTGACCTACATGTTCGGCGTGCCGACGATGTTCGACGCGATGGCGGCGACCCCCGGATGGGCGGAGGCGGACCTGACCAGTCTGCGCACGCTGCTCTGCGGCGGCGCCCCGGTGCCGACCCGCACCGCCCACGCCTATCTGGACCGGGGCCTCGCCTTCGTCCAGGGGTACGGCATGACGGAGACCTCGCCGGGCGCCCTGATCCTGGATCGGGCCGACTCGCTGACCCACGCCGGTTCGGCGGGCGTGCCGCACTTCTTCACCGACGTACGGGTGCTGCTGCCCTCCGGCGAGGAGGCGGCGCCAGGCGAGAAGGGCGAGGTCGTCGTCGCCGGGCCGAACGTCACGCCGGGCTACTGGAACCTACCGGAGGCGACCGCCGCGGCCTTCCGCGACGGGGGGCGCTTCCGGTCCGGCGATGTGGCGGTCGTCGACGAGGACGGCTACGTGCGGCTCGTCGACCGCATCAAGGACATGATCATCTCGGGTGGGGAGAACATCTACCCGGTCGAGATCGAGGACGCCCTGCTCGGACACCCGGACGTCGCCGAGGCGGCCGTCATCGGCGTGCCCGACGCCCGGTGGGGCGAGGTGGGGCGCGCCGTCGTCGTGACCCGCGCGGGAGCGACCGTCACCGCCGAGGAGCTGATCGCCCACCTGGAGTCCCGGCTCGCCCGCTACAAGATCCCCAAGAGCGTCGTCCTCGCGCCGGACCTCCCCCGCAACGCCACCGGAAAGCTGCTCAAGGCCCCCATCCGGGCGCGCTACGGCAGCGACACCTGACATCCCCTCTCTCCCCTCTTTCTTTACGAGGAGTACTCCCATGGCTCTCACCGTCCACGGCATCGACGAGATCAAGGCCCAGGCCGGGGCCGACCTCGGCCACAGCTCCTGGGTCGAGATCGCCCAGCACCGCGTCGACACCTTCGCCGACGCCACCGACGACCACCAGTGGATCCACGTCGACGCCGAGCGCGCGGCGACCGGTCCCTTCGGCGGCACCATCGCCCACGGCTACCTCACCCTCTCCCTCCTCATCCCGATGTGGAGCGAGCTGCTCCGGGTCGAGGGTGTGTCGATGGCGGTCAACTACGGCCTGAACAAGGTGCGTTTCCCCTCTCCCGTGCGCGTCGGCTCCAAGATCCGCACGCACGGCCGCGTGGTGTCCGTCGAGGACGTCAAGGGCGGCGTCGAGGTCGTCGTGGACCTCACCGTGGAGATCGACGGCGTCGCCAAGCCGGCGTGCGTCGCGCAGGCGGTGTACCGCTTCTTCGCCTGACCTCCGCGTGTGCGGAAAGGGGGCGGCCGCGCACACGGCCGCCCCTTTTTCGCGCCCGCGTGCCCGGGTGCACACGTGCGGGGTGCCCGGGTGCCGGGGTGCACACGTGCGGGGTGCCCGGGTGCCGGGTACCCGCCTGCCCTGCGGACCCGTGCTCCGGGCCGGTAGCGGGTCCCGTCCCCACCGGGGGCCGCGTCGACGGCGGGGGTACGGTTTCCCCGCACCCCGCGCCCCCGCTCACCCCACCGCCCCGAGGAGTCCGGACGATGCCGCACCCCGCCGAGGCCGAGGGCGTACCCGGCGAGCTGGTCGGACCGCTGGAGCGCGGGCTCGCCGTGCTCCGGGTGATGGCCTCGGGGCCCGCCGTCCGCCACCGTCCCGGCGACCTCGCCCGGACGACCGGGCTGGCCCGCTCCACGGTCGACCGGGTCGCCACGACACTCGTCCGCCTCGGCGTCCTCAGGGCCGAGGGCCGCGACCTGCTCCTCGCCCCGGGCGCCGCCGAGCTCGGCAACGCCTATCTCGCCTCCTGCGGGCTCCCCGAACGCCTCGGCCCGCACGCCGACGCCCTCGCCGACGCGCTGGACGAATCGGTGTCGCTGGCCGTCCCCGACCGCGACGGCGTCCGCTTCGTCGCCCAGGCCACCCGCCGCCGCGCCATGGCGATCTCCTTCCGGCCCGGCGGCCTCCTGCCGGCCGAACGGTGCGCGCCCGGCGCCCTGTTCGCCGCCGACTGGGACGAGGACGACCTCGCGCGGTGGCGGACCCGTCGTGCCGCCGACCCGCTGGACACCGGCTTCCCTTCCGTGCCGGCCCGCCCGGCGGCCTCGCCCGCCGAGGTCGAGGCCGAGTTCCTCGACCGGGTACGGGAAGCCCGCGCGAGCGGCATGGCCGTGGACGACCAGACCATCGAACCGGGGCTGCTCGCCGTCGCCCTTCCCGTGCGGGGACCTGACGGTGCGGTGGTCTGCGCGGTCAGCGTCTTCAGCCACACCCGTCGGCACACCGCCCGGTCACTGGCGGAGCATGCCCTGCCGCCGCTCCGTCGCGCGGTCGCGGCGATGGAGGAGGCCCTGGCAGCGGCACCCACCGGTCCGGGGCCCGCATCACAGGCGGAGGGCGCCGCACCCACCGGTCCGGGGCCCGCACCGACCGCTCCGGGGCTCTCATCCGAAGCCGGCCCGGCCCTGGCCGTCACCGGGGCCGTACTCAAGGAGGAGCTCGGCTCGGGCTTCCTCCAGTCGCTCGCCCGAGGGCTCGACGTCCTGCGCGCGTTCGGGTCCGTGAGGGGGCCCGCGCGGCTCGCGGAGCTCGCCCGGTTGACCGGACTGCCCCGCGCGACCGCGCGCCGGTCGCTGATCACCCTGCGCCATCTGGGGTACGTACGGGAGGACTCCGGCGGTTTCGTCGTCCTGCCCCGGGTCCTGGAGCTGGGCTACGCCCGCCTTTCGGGGCTGAGCCTGCCGGAGATCGCGACCCCGCACCTGGTCGCCCTGGTGCTGCGGGTCCACGAGTCCGCGTCCGTGGCGGTCCTCGACGGCGACGACATCCGGTACGTCGCCCGGGTCGCGGGGACCCGGATCATGCACATCGACATCACGGTGGGCACCCGGCTGCCGGCGTACGCGACCTCGATGGGTCGCGTCCTGCTCGGGGACCTGCCGGCGGCGGAGCGCGCCGAGCGGCTCGGCCGGATCACGCCCGAGGCGCTGACGCCGCACACGGTGACGAGCCCCGAGGGGCTCGACGACGTGGTGGCGGCGACGGCCACGCGGGGCTACGGGTGGGTCGAACAGGAGTTGGAGGAGGGTCTGCGCTCCCTCGCGGTGGCCGTCACGGACGACACGGGCCGGGCGGTCGCCGCGGTCAACGTGGCCCTGCACGCGGGCCGGGCCACGCCCGGGGAGAGCCTGGCCGCCCTGCTGCCGCCGCTGCGGGAGACGGCAGCGCTGATCAGCGCCGACCTCGCCGCCGTGGGGCGCTTCTCCCGGGTGGCGACGGGCTGACGGTACGCCAGGGGGCGGGTTCGGACACGGAAGCCCGGTCCTGGCGGGGTCCCGGGAGCGAGAACGCCCGCCCCCGCGCCGTTCAGTCTTCGGCCCCCGCCGGTCGCAATGCCGCCACCGCGGCGAGCATCAGCTCCAGGGCGAAGGGGTATCCGCTGTCGCTCATGTCCGCGGCGAGCAGGGGGAAGGTCGCGGCGATGTGGGGGTGGGTCTCGGGCGACAGCCTGCCGTACACCGCGTGCCAGACCTCCTCGTCCTTCGCCCGGGCGGCGGGCGGCAGGGCGGTCGCGGCGGCGTCCTGGGCGGCGAAGGCGAGGGCCTGGTCGACGAAGGCGTGGTAGATGCGGACGGCGAGGTCGTCGGGGAAGCCGGCGGTACGGAGGATGCCGAGGATCCGCTCGACGGCCCGGGTCTCATGGGGGCGCCCTGTGGTGCGGTGCGCCGCGAGGGCCGCGGCTTGCGGGTTGTTCCGGTAGCAGGAGTTGATGCGCAGGCCCATCGCGCGGAGGTCGGTGCGCCAGTCGCCGGTCGCCGTCCAGCCCGCCTGCGCGCGGCCGATCATCTCGTCGGCGACGGCGAGGAGCAGGGCGTCGGTGTTGCGGAAGTAGCGGTAGAGGGCGGTGGGGTCGGCACCGAGCGCCGCACCCAGCCTCCGTACCGAGAGGGCCTCCGCGCCGTGCTGGGCGATCAGGCGCAGGGCGGTGTCGACGATGAGCCGTTCCGAGAGGACGGCGCCCTGTTTGGTGGGGCGGCGGCGCTGCCGACTGCCTTCGGGGACGACGCGTTCGGACATGGCCGGAACATTACGTCAACGTAGTTGACGTGTAAACGGCCGAGACCGATCGGCTTGCGGGGATGGCCGCCCCGCTTGGCCGGATCCTTACGTCAACACCATTGACGTGTGAACGGCCGCCCGCTTCCATGGCCCCCACCACACGTCATCCCATGTTCTGGAGCGCACATGAGCACGGCCGATCTGGTCTTCACCCGTGGTCCCGTCTTCACGGCGGACCCGGCTCGCACCCGGGCCACCTCGCTCGCCGTCGTCGGCGACCGGATCGCGGCCGTCGGCCACGACGAGGTACGGGACCTCATCGGCCCCGGCACGGAGGTCGTCGACCTGACGGGCAAGCTGCTGCTGCCGGGCTTCCAGGACGCCCACATCCACGCCGTCGGCGGCGGCAAGGAACTGGCCGAGTGCGATCTGACCGGCACGGTCGGCGTCGCGGAGTACCTGGAGCGGATACGCGAGTACGCGGACGCCCACCCGGAGCAGGCCTGGATCACCGGCGGCGGCTGGTCGATGGAGAGCTTCGACGGCGGGCTGCCCACCCGGCAGCTGCTCGACTCCGTCGTACCCGACCGGCCCGTCCTGCTGTCGAACCGCGACCACCACGGCGCCTGGGCCAACTCCCGGGCGCTGGAACTCGCGGGGCTCACCGCCGACACCCCCGACCCGGCCGACGGCCGGATCGAGCGGGAGCCGGACGGCACCCCCGGCGGCACGCTCCAGGAGGGCGCGATCGGTCTGGTGGGCCGCCTGGTGCCGCAGGCCACGCACGAGGACCGGCTCGCCGGCCTGCTGCGGGCCCAGAAGCTGCTGCACTCGCTCGGCATCACCGCCTGGCAGGACGCGCTGCTCGGCTCGTTCGGCGGCATGGCCGACCCGTCCGAGGCGTACATGGCCGCCGCGCTCGACGGCTCGCTGACCGCCCGGGTGACCGGCGCGCTCTGGTGGGACCGCGAGCGGGGCGCCGAGCAGATCCCCGAACTGGTCGCCCGGCGCGAGAAGTTGAACGCGGGCCGGTTCCGGGCCGGTTCGATCAAGATCATGCAGGACGGCATCGCGGAGAACTTCACCGCCGCGATGATCTCGCCCTACCTGGACGGCTGCGGCTGCGCCACCGGCAACAGCGGCCTGAGCTTCGTGGACCCCGTGGCGCTGCGCGGGTACGTGACCGAGCTCGACGCCCTCGACTTCCAGGTCCACTTCCACGCCCTGGGCGACCGCGGCGTCCGCGAGGCCCTGGACGCCCTGGAGGCCGCCGTCGCCGCCAACGGGCACCGCGGCAACCGCCACCACCTCGCCCACCTCCAGGTCGTCCACCCGGAGGACCTGCCCCGCTTCGCCACGCTCGGCGCCATCGCGAACATCCAGCCGCTGTGGGCCGCCCACGAGCCGCAGATGGACGAGCTGACCATCCCGTTCCTGGGGCCCGAGCGCGCCGCGTGGCAGTACCCGTTCGGCGACCTGGTGCGCGCCGGTGCCACCCTCGCTGCCGGCAGCGACTGGCCGGTCAGCAGCCCGAACCCGATCGAGGGCATCCACGTCGCCGTCAACCGCCGGGACCCGGAGGCCGCCGACGACCGCGTCTTCTACGCCGAGCAGCGCCTCGACCTCACCACCGCGCTCGCCGCCTACACCGCGGGCACCGCGCACGTGAACCGCCTCGACGACACGGGTACGCTGCGCGCCGGTCACCTCGCCGACCTCGTGGTCCTCGACCGCGACATCCTCACCCGCCCGCCGGAGGAGATCGCCGAGGCCCGGGTCGAGCGCACGTACGTGGGCGGCGAGCTCGTGTACGCGCGCTGAGGTGCCGCTACTCGCTCGGCCCGGGGCGGACGGAGGAGGCCCGGACGTCGAGACGCGTCGCCACGAGCGTCCCGGCGGGTTCCCGGCGGCCGTGCTCCAGCACCGCGACGAGGTGCTCGACGCCGGCCTCCGCGACCGCCTCCGGCCGCAGGCTGAGGGTGGTCACCGGCGGATCGGTGTACGGGGCCGTGGTGTCCTCGCTGACCAGGACGACCAGCAGGTCGTCAGGGACCGCGTAGCCGTGCCGGCGCGCCGCGGCGAGGACCAGCGGCGGACTCGCCTCCGCGACGACGAGCAGGGCGTCCGGCCGTTCTTCCCCCTCGGGTACGCCGAGGGCGGTCTCGACGGCCTCGACCACCGGCCCGTTCCCGGTCTCCGCGACGCGCACGGTCAGCTCCGGCAGGCCGTGTGCGGCGCACCAGGCCCGGTGGGCGGTCTCGACCTCGACGTGGAAGCGGGTGGCGATGTCCGGCACCACGAGCACGGGTCGCCGGGCCCCCTGTTCCCATAGGTGGTCCAGGGCTTCGCGGACGGCCCCTTCGGCGTCGACGTCCACCCAGGAGGCCCCGGGGCGCCCCTCCACGGAGCGGTCGCTGAAGACGGGGATTCCGGCGGCCAGGAGGTCCTCGATGACGGGGTCTCCGGCCACCGGGTCGGCGACGACCACCGCGTCGAGCGGCAGGTCGGCCCACTCGCTCTGCAGGGTGCCGGCCGGCAGCAGCACCACGGCGTAGCCGCGGAGCAGCGAGGTCGCCGCGGTGGCGCCGGTCAGCCGGGCGAAGTAGGGCGACTCCAGATAGGTCCACAACGCGTCGGGGAGGCCTCCCACCACGTATCCGATCAGCCGGGCCCGTCCCGCGCGCAGGTGGCGCGCGGTGGCGTTGGGCCGGTAGCCCATTCTGCGCGCGGTCTCGCGGGCCCTCTCCCGCACCTCGGGGGAGAGTCTGCCGGTGCCGTTGAGCGCCGCCGAGACGGTCGTCTTGGACAGGCCCGCCTCGCGCGCCACGTCGACGAGGCGGACGCGCGGGACGGGCGGCGAGTGCTGCCCGCCGTGCCGTGAAGCTTCGGTCATGGGGTGATGGTGCCACCCTCGTGACCTCTGCAAAACCGTTCCCGCAAAGTCACCTGCAGGTCTTGTGCGGGAACGTTCCCGCACCAATACTCGCTCCATCCCCCCGAGCCCGTCACTACACCCGTAAAGGGGTGGGTCACCATGCGCATGCCCAGAGCCATCGCGCTTCTCGCCTGTACCGCCGCGCTCGCGGCCACCACCGCCGCCTGCTCCGGCGCCACCAAGCCGCCCGTCTCCGCCGGCGGCACGGACTTCAAGGTGACCCCGCTGTCGCCGCCCGCCCAGGGCCCGCTGGACTCGTTCACCTGGTCCCTGTACGCCGAGCCGTACACGCTCGACTACGCCCTCGCCTACGACTACCCGCCGAACACGGTGCTGGCCAACGTCTGCGAGCAGCTGCTGCGGGTCACGCCCGACCTGAAGATCGAGCCCGGCCTCGCCGTGAAGTGGGCGCAGCCCGACCCCCGCACCCTCGTCTACACCCTGCGCCCCGGGGTGAAGTTCCACGACGGCACCACCATGACCGCCGACGACGTGGTCGCCTCCCTGAAGCGCCAGATGGCCCCCGAGACCGGGTCGCCCTGGGGCTCCTCCTTCAAGAACGTCGACGCGATCGAGAAGACCGGCCCGCTGGAGGTGACGATCCGCCTCGGCAAGGACGACATCCTCTTCCAGGAGATGATGGCCGCCTCCCCCGGCACCGTCGTCAGCGCCGCCTCCCTCGCCCAGGGCAAGGACTACGGCACCCCCAAGGGCAAGCTGAACTGCACCGGCCCCTTCGCCCTCGACACCTGGGCCCAGGGCGACAGCATCACGCTCAAGAAGCACGCCGCCTACTGGGACCCGAAGCTCGCGGCCAAGTCCGAGAAGGTGAAGTTCACCTTCATCGAGGACGCGGCGGCCCGCTCCAACGCCTTCCTCTCCGGCTCCGCCGACGGCGGCTACATGGTCCCCTCGTCCTCCTTCGCCCAGCTGCGCTCCAGCAGCAAGGGCTCGCTGCTCTTCGGCCCCAACACCGCCGGATCGAACCTCGCGGTCCTCGACTTCCACGGCGCGCTCGGCGACCTGAAGGTCCGCAAGGCCCTGTCGATGGCCCTCGACCGGAAGAACATCATCAAGGCCGCGGCCGGCGGCGTCGGCGTCCCCGCGAAGGCCCCCGCCGCGCGCGGCGCCTGGGCGCTGGCCCCGGAGAAGACCGCCGCGCTCTTCGACACGCTGCCCGAGCCCGCGTACGACGTCGAGGCCGCGAAGAAGCTCGTCCAGGAGGCCGGCGCGACCGGCCGGACCGTCACCGTGGCCACCAGCTCGATGGCGCCCGAGATCAGCGTCGTCGCCAACGCCGTCCAGGCCGCCGGCCGCCAGATCGGCCTCGACGTCAAGCTGAAGCCCGTCTCCCCCGACGCGTACAGCAGCATCTTCGTCGACCCGAACGCGCGTACCGGCCTCGACCTGGTCATCACCAACGGCTACGACAACACGCCCGACCCGCTGGAGTTCTACCAGTACCTGCGCACCGGCGACTTCGGCAACTACGGCAACTGGTCCAACGCGGAGTTCGACGTCGCCTTCGACCGGGCCAACTCCGAGCCCGACGCCGGCAAGCGCGCCGAGCTGACCGCGAGGCTCCAGAAGATCGCGCTCGACGAGCTGCCCGTCATCCCCGTGTACGAGGCCCCCTTCTCGGTCTTCCTCGGCAAGCGGATCACCGGCGCCCCGACCGGCGTCGTCCAGCTGTACTACCCGTGGGCCGCGACGATCGGGGCCGCGAAGCGATGACGCGCTACCTCGTCGGACGGTTCCTCGGCCTGGCGGCGGTGCTGTTCGTGACCTCGCTCGTCGTCTTCGGCTCCGTCCACCTGGCCCCCGGCGACCCGGTGTCGTTCCTGCTGCACGGCCGCCCCGCGACCCCCGAGGCCGTGGCGGCCCTGCGGGCGGAGCACCACCTCGACGACCCGCTGGCCACGCAGTACCTGAAGTGGCTCGGCGGGGTGCTGAGCGGCGACTTCGGCCGCTCGGCGCAGTACCACCAGGACGTGTCCGCGCTCATCGGCTCCCGGCTCACCGGCACCGCCCTGCTCGTCGGCTACGCCGCCGTCCTGGTCGCCGTGCTCGGGGTGACGGCCGGCATCCTCGCCGCGCTGCGCCCCGGGCTCCCGGACCGGGTGGTGCTCATCGGCACCGGCGTCGCCACCGCCACGCCCTCGTTCGTGACGGCCATCGCGCTCGTGTCGCTGTTCTCCGTCCAGCTCGGCTGGTTCCCCGGACCCGGCGGCGGCACGGCGGTCGGCCTCGCCGACCGGCTCTACCAGCTGACCCTGCCGGCCTTCGCCCTGGCGCTGTCCTTCGCGGGACTCCTCGCCCGGGTCACCCGCTCCGCGATGCTCGACGAACTCGACCGCGACCACGTCGAGGTGGCGCGGGCCCGGGGCGTCGCCGGCCCGGCCGTGGTCCGCCGGCACGTGCTGCGCAACGCGCTCGGCCCCGTCGTCACCGTCGGCGGCACCATGCTCGCCGGCCTCCTGATCAGCACCTCGATCGTCGAGACCGCGTTCGACGTCCCCGGACTCGGGTCGCTGCTCGTGCAGTCGGTCACGGCGAAGGACTTCGCCGTCGTCCAGGCGATCACGCTCCTGAGCGTGGCGGCCTTCGTCCTCGTCAACCTCGCGGTCGACCTGCTCGCCCCGCTCATCGACCCCCGTCTCTCCCTCGGGGAAGGCTCCTCATGACCACCACCACCTCCACGGTGCCGTACCGCAGGCCGGGGCTCCGCGCCCTGCGCCTGTTCGGCCAGGGACCGCTCTTCGCGGTCTCGGTCGCGGTGCTCGCCGCGCTCGTCCTGGTCGCCCTCCTCGCGCCCGTCATCGCCCCGTACGACCCCGAGGCGCTCGACCTGTCCGCGAGCCTGGCCGGCACCACCGGCGACCATCTGCTCGGCACCGACCAGTCGGGCCGCGACATCCTGTCCCGGCTGCTCCACGGCGCCCGCACCGGCCTCCTCGGGCCGCTGCTCGTCGTCGGCGTCTCCACCCTGCTCGGCACCCTCCTCGGAGTGGTGGCGGCCTGGCGGGGCGGCTGGGCGGACACCGTCCTGTCCCGGTCCATGGACCTCGTCTTCGCGATCCCCGGCCTGCTGCTCGCGATCCTGCTCGTGTCGGTCGTCGGCTCCGGCCTGACCGCCCCGGTGATCGCCATGTCCGTCGCGTACACCCCGTACGTGGGCCGCCTCGTGCGCGGCATCGCGCGCCAGGAGAAGGCCCGGCCGTACATCGAGGCCTACCGGGTGCAGGGCTGGTCCGGCTGGACCGTCTGCGTACGCCACCTGCTGCCCAACATCGCGCCGACGGTCTTCGCCCAGTCGGCGATGAACTTCGGGTACGCGCTGATGGACCTGGCGGCGCTGTCCTTCCTCGGCTTCGGCGTGCAGCCGCCCGCCGCCGACTGGGGCGCCATGATCAACGAAGGACAGGCGGCCGTCCTCCAGGGGGCCATGCTGCCGGCCCTCGCGCCCTCCGCGTGCATCGTGCTCGCCGTGGTGGCGTTCGGCATCGTCGGCGAGGGGCTCGCCGACCGGATCGCGAAGCGGGAACGGTGAACGGCATGCGCGCACAGACGGGTGGGGCGCCGGTCCTGGAGATCGACGGGCTCGACGTCCGCCTCGCCGGCGACCGGGCCGCCCGGCCGATCCTCGACGGGGTGAGCCTCACGGTACGGCCCGGGGAGACCGTCGGCCTCGTCGGCGAGTCCGGCTCGGGCAAGTCCGTGGCCTGCCGCAGCGTCCTCGGACTGCTGCCCGCCGGCGCCCGGACCACCGGCCGGGTCATGGTCTCCGGGCGGGACGTCCTCACCATGAACCGCGCCGAACTGACCACACTGCGGGCCCGGCGGGTGTCGATGGTCTTCCAGGACCCCCGCGCCTCCGTCAACCCGCTGCGCCGCGTCGGCGACTTCCTCACCGAGGGACTGCGGGCCGCCGGAACCCCGGCCGCCCGGGCCACCGAGCGCGCCGAGGAACTCCTCGCGGCGGTCGGCATCCGCGACCCGCGGGGCGCCCTGCGCCGCCATCCGCACCAGTTCTCCGGCGGCATGCTCCAGCGGGTCGTCATCGCCGCGGCCCTGGCGAGCGAGCCGGACCTGCTCGTCGCCGACGAGCCGACCACGGCCCTCGACGTCACCACGCAGGCCGAGATCATCTCGATCCTCGCCCGGCTGCGGGCGGAACGCGGCACCGGCATGCTCTTCGTCACCCACGACCTCGAACTGGCCGCGACGGTCTGCGACCGCGTGTACGTGATGTACGCCGGCCGGATCGTCGAGACCCGGTCCACCGACGAACTGTTCGACCGCCCCCGCCACCCGTACACGGCGGGCCTGCTCGCCTGCACCCCGAGCATCGCGCCCGGCGCGCCGGCTCCCCGGCCCATCCCGGGCCGCCCCGTCTCCCTCGCCGAGGCGCCGCCCGGCTGCGCCTTCGCCGCCCGCTGCGCCCACGCCGTGCCGCGCTGCCACGAGGAGAAACCCCGGCTCGCGGCGGACGCCGTAGGGTCGGCCGCCTGCCACCGCGCCGACGAAGGGATCTCGCTGTGACCGTCACGACCAAGGAGGGCCTGGTCGTCGAAGGCCTTCGCAAGCGGTACGGCGACCACACCGCCGTGGACGACGTCTCGTTCACCCTGGCACCCGGCTCCTCGCTCGCCATCGTCGGCGAGTCCGGCAGCGGCAAGACGACGACGGTCCGGATGCTGGTGGGCCTCGAACGCCCCGACGGCGGTACGGTGCGGCTCGACGGCCGGGACCGTTCGGCCCTGCCCCGGGGCCGCGCCGAACGCCTCGCCCGCGCCCGCGAGATCCAGATGGTCTTCCAGGACCCGTACCTCTCCCTCGACCCCCGCATCACCGTCTCGGGCTGCCTCGACGAGGTCCTGCGCCTCCACAGTCCGCTGGACGCGCCCGCCCGGCGCACCCGCGTCACCGAGCTCCTCGACCAGGTCGGCCTGGGCGCACGCGAAGCCGAAGCCCTCCCCCGGGGACTCTCCGGCGGCCAGCGCCAACGCGTCGCCA
Organism: Streptomyces sp. LMG1-1-1.1; assembly: GCF_040815545.1. Lineage (NCBI taxonomy): Bacteria > Bacillati > Actinomycetota > Actinomycetes > Kitasatosporales > Streptomycetaceae > Streptomyces > Streptomyces sp. LMG1-1-1.1. The sequence continues at coordinate 15,761 of NZ_JBFPNH010000063.1, forward strand.
TCGCCCGCGCCCTCGCCGTGGAACCGAGGGTCCTCGTCCTGGACGAGGCCGTCGCCGCACTCGACGTCTCCATCCAGGCGCAGATCGTCGAACTCCTCCGCTCGATACGCGAGGAATCCGGCGTCGGCTACCTCTTCGTCACCCACGACCTCGCGGTCGTCCGCCACATCGCGGACGAGGTCCTCGTCCTCAAGTCCGGCGCCGTCGTCGAGTCGGGCCCCGCCGACCGCGTCCTCGGCGAGCCCCGACACGCCTACACCCGGCTCCTCCTGGACTCCGTTCCCCGCCGGGGCCGGCGCCCCGGCGGAGACATGACGGAGGCTCACCTGCCTGGCTGAGCCGTCCCGCCGTCGACGACGTCGTCCCCCGTCACGATCCCGGACCCGGTCCCCGTCCCCGCCCCCAGGCGGTCGAGGACAGCGTCCATCGCACGCGCCACGGCCGCCCGGGAGTCGTCGGTGGGGTCGACGAGTTCGAAGCCGTGGCGTCCCTCCAGCACGTCGACGACCTCCACGTCCGCCCCGCTCCTCCCGGCGGCGTCCAGGAACTCCCTGACCGTCGCCGCGATGACCGGGTGTTCCCGCCCCGCCCTGGTCAGCACCACCGGCGGCCCGCCCGCCGTGCCCACGGCCTCGACGGGGCGGAAGCGCGGCTCCACCGCCTCCCAGCCGGGCAGCGGCGCGAGGGCGGGGTAACTCAGCGCCACACACCGCAGCCACGGCTCCGGCGCGGCCAGCCAATCCGCCGCCAGCAACCCGCCGGTGGAGAAGAACCAGAGCCCGATCCGCTCCCCGTCGACCCGCGGATCCGCCCGGACCCGCTCGACGGCCTCCGCCAGGTCCTCCGCCGCGATCGGGCAGTCGCCGATGCCGTGCAGCCGGTGGTCCAAGGTCACCCCGACCACGCCCCGACTCGCCGCGTAGCGGCCGTACCCCAGGAAGAACGGGGTGTCACGCGGGGTCGGCCGCTGGCCGGCCGCGACGGGCCCGCCGTGAACGAAGACCACGGCGGGCAGGGGGCGGCGGCCCCGGGCCGGGAGGTCTCCGTCGCCGGCCGGGAGGTCTCCGTCGTCGGCCGGGAGGTCTCCGTCGTCGGCCGGGACGTACCTGGTGTCGGCCAGGACGTTCACGGTGCCGGCGGCCGGTGCGTCCCCGTCGTCCACCGGGACATGTCCCGCGCCGGCCGGCCCGTGCCCCTCGTCCGCCGGGAAGTCCCCGGTGTCCGCCGGGAAGTGGAGGTCGATACGTCCCCGTCGCTCGCGCGGCACCTCGGGAAGGTCCATGAGGAAGGGCAGCAGGTGTGACGGCTGCGCGTGAGCTCCCTCGGGCGCGGTCACCCGGTGCCCCTCGCCCGCCGCCGCGCGGAGCAGCACGTCGGCCAGTTCGCCCGGTGCGGAGAGCATCGGCCAGTGGCCGGTGGCGAGTTCGAAGAACCGCACCCGGTCGTCGGCGAGCGCCCGGAACTGCGGCGGCCCCGATGCGACCAGCATCTCCACCATGGCGATGTCGGACCCGTTCGCCGTGCACAGCACGCCGGTGACCGGCAGCGCGGCGACCGCGCCGGTCAGGCGGAGCGGCTGGGTGAGGGTGGCGGCCGGCTGCGGCACGGCGAGCCGCTCCAGGCGTTCCAGCGCGTCGGCGGGAATCCCCTCCGTACTGCCCCACCGCCGCCAGCTCCCACGCGTCGGCGGCGGCACCGGCCCGCGAGCCCCTGCCCGGCCCCCGTCACCGTCGTCGCCGACGGCCCCGTCGCCCGTCCCGTACCCCAGGCGCTCCCTCACCTCCGGATCGGGTACGGATCCCACGGCCGGCCGCCCGTCCTCCGGAAGTCCCGTGTCCACGGCCACGATCCGGACCACCCGCTCCGGCCGGCGGTCGGCGGCCCCGAACACCGGGTGGAGTGCGTAGCCGTGGCCGACGAGCACCACCTCCCGCGCGTCGACGCCGTCGATCAACCCGACCAGGTCCTCGACGTGCGTCTCCAGTCCCGTCGCGGGCCCCGCCTCCCCCTTCCGCTCCCCCATCCCCGTCAGCGTCACGGGATACGGCTCCGCTCCCGCCGCCCGGAGCCGGGCCGCGGTCTCCTCCCACACCCAGCCCCCGGTGAACGGACCGGACACCAGCACGAACGCGGTCATGGGGCGTCTCCTCGCTGCTCCTCGGCGATCTTCCGCCCGCCACGCTAGGAACTCCCCCGGGGGGAGATTCAAGCCGCGCGGCACAATGAGCTTGCTCGTACGGGTGGATGGCCCCGATTCCCTTGCGGAGGTGCGCGTCGTGTCGTCGGACGGTCTGTGGAGCATCGGGGAGCTGGCGCGGCGCGCGGGGGTGACGGTGAAGACCGTGCGGTTCTACTCCGAGCGGGGGTTGCTGCCGGAGGCGGGGCGGAGTTCGGGCGGGCACCGTCGGTACGGGGCCGAGGCGCTGGAGAGGGTGCGACTGATCCGGTCCCTGCGCGGACTCGACGTGCCGCTGTCCGCGGTGGAGCGGGTGGTGCCCGAGGCGGCGGGCGTACGCGAGGACGCGCTGGAGGAGGTCGTCGCCGGCGAGTTGCGGCGGGTGGGGGTCCGACTCGCCGAGTTGCGTTGGCGTGAGGCGTCGCTGCGGCTGGTCAGGGACTGCACCGCGGTCGAGCGTGCCGAGCGGTTACGGCTGATCGGGGCCGTGGCCGTGCCGCCGGACACGGATGCGATGGCCCGGTTCTGGCGTCGGATCCTGCCGGTGCGGCTGCCGGGGCGGGTGGTGTCGCTGGTCGTCGACGCGGTGGTGCCGCGACCGCCGCGGGACCCGAGCCCGGAGCAGGTGCTGGCGTTCGCGCGGCTGCACGCGTTGGTGACGGATCCGCGGCTCGACCTGGCGGAGTTCAGGCCGGCGCCGCCGCTGCCGGACGGGGAGTACCGGCCGGCCGTGCTGTACGAGGGGCTGGCGGAGGCGTACGCGCTGGCCGCGGCGGAGACGGGGGCGGGGCGGGGGCCGCAGGGCGGTGGGGCGCTGGACTGCTTCGTCGCGGCCTACGCGGACGCGCGGGGCGTGGCGGACGGCGCGGCGTTCCGGCGCCGGCTCGTCGGGTGGCTCGCCGTGCACGACGGGCCGGTGATCGGCCGGTACTGGAAGCTCGCGGCGGGTCTGTTCGCGCCGGAGGAGCCGGTGCTCGGGGTCCTGCACCACCAGTTGTCCGTCGCCTTGCGGGCGCAGGTCGGGGCGGGGACGGGCTGAGGCTTCCCACATGGTGGGCCCGCGGGCGTCCACGTGGTGGGCGCCCGGGTGGCGGATCTTTCCGCGGGTGGGCAGTCGTCGCAGGTCAGGGGCGTACGGGCGGAGTGTCAGGTGGCGCAATACTGCCGCAACACCACCGGGGCCGGTCGCCCGCTACGTTCCGTCCCATGCCCGCCGAATCCGCCTCCGCAGCCCGCCCCGTCGCCGCAGCCCGCCGTCTGCGGCTGCGGGCCGACCGGGCGCGGCAGCTCGCCGACCTGCTGCGCCACCAGATCCTGGCGGGCCGGTTCCCGGGCGGGGTGCTTCCGCTGGAGGACGCCATCGCCGCCGACTACCGGGCCAGTCGCAACACCGTGCGGCAGGCGCTGGACCTGCTGCGCGGCGAGCGGCTGGTCGAACGGCGGGCCGGGGTCGGCACGGTGGTGGTCTGCGAGAAGTTCCCGCACGGTCTCGACCGGCTCCAGGGCCTCGCGGAGACCCTGCACGAGCACGGGCGGGTCACCAACGAGGTCCGGACCGTCGGGCCGGTGGCCGCGTCCGGGCCGGTGGCGCACCGGCTCGGCCTGCCCGAGCACACGGACGTGCTGTGTGTGGAGCGGTTGCGGCGGCTGAACGGGCTGCCGCTGTCGCTCGACCTGTCGTACCTGCCGATGGACGTCGGCGGCGAACTCCTCGGCTGCGACCTGGAGAACACGGATGTGTTCCGGCTCCTGGAGCAGCTGACCGGCGGGCCGCTCGGGCACGCCGAGATCACCCTGGAGGCGGTGAACGCCGACGCGCACTCGGCCGCCGTGCTCCAGGCTCCGCGCGGCGCCGCGGTCCTGATGCTGGAGCGGCTGACCCATCTGCCCGACGGGCGCCCGGTGGACCTGGAGTTCATCCGGTTCCGCGGTGACCGCATCACCATGAGCGGCCTGCTGCACCGCTCCCTCTGACCCCTCCGACCTTTCCCGTACCCCCTTCCTGGAGACAGCCATGCCTCTGGTCCCCCAGCGCGCCGACGTGCCCGTGACCATCGACGAGTCGAAGTGCATCGACGGCTGCACGCTGTGCGTCGACATGTGTCCGCTCGACTCGCTCGCGATCCGCGAGGCCGACGGCAAGGCGTACATGCACGTGGACGAGTGCTGGTACTGCGGCCCCTGCGCGGCCCGCTGTCCGACCGGCGCGGTGACCGTCAACATGCCCTACCTGCTCCGGTGAAAGGCCCCCGTCCCATGAAGTCCCGAAGAGTCGCCCTGGCGCTCCCCCTGGCCCTGTTCCTGCCGCTCGCCACCGCCTGCGGCGACGGCTCCGACGGAGCGGCCGGCTCGTCCGGCTCGTCCGGCGGCAAGACGGTCACGGTGACCGTCGGCTACCAGTCGAAGACCATCAACACCGTCACCGCCGGCACCCTGCTGCGCTCCCTCGGCTACTTCGAGCAGGAGCTCGCCGCCGCCGGGAAGAAGGACGGCCGCACCTACCGGGTGGTGTGGCAGGACTACGCGACCGGCGCCCCGATCACCGCGCAGATGACCGCGGGGAAGATCGACATCGGTTCGATGGGCGACTTCCCGCTGCTCATCAACGCGGCGCGCGGAAAGCAGCTCAAGGAGCCCACGCGGCTCGTCGCGGTCACCGGCTACAACCTGCGGGGCGGTCTCAACACCGTGGTCACCGCGCCCGGTTCGCCGCTGCGCTCGCTCGCGGACCTGAAGGGCCGCAAGGTGTCCACCAGTGTGGGCTCGGCGGCCGACGGCACGCTGGTGCGGGCCCTGCGACGGGCCGGTCTCGACCCGGCGAAGGACATCGGGAAGCTCAACCAGCAGCCGAGCGTCGGTGCTTCGGCGCTGGCCGCGGGCAGTGTCGACGCGCTGTCGCAGTTCGTCGCCTGGCCGGGCCTGCTCGCCTTCCAGGGGCGGGCGACGGCCCTGTACGACGGGGCCGAACTGAATCTGCCGACCTTCCACGGGGTCACCGTCCGTGAGGAGTTCGCGAAGGAGCGGCCCGGAGTCCTCGACGCGTTCCTGCGGGCGCAGCGGCGGGCCACGGACGAGCTGCGCGCCCGGCCGGTCGCCGCCGCCGAGTCGGTGGCGAAGGAGACGGGGCTTCCGGCGGAGGTGGTCTACCTCTACAACGGCGCCCAGGGCATCGCCACGTTCGACCCGGAGCTCCGCCCGGAGCTGATCGCCGCGCTCAAGGAGGACGTGCCGGTCCTGAAGGAGGCCGGCCTGGTGAAGGACGTCGACGTCGACGCCTTCGTCGACACCGCTCCCCTGCGCCGGGCCGCGCCGGGGGCCGCGTACCCACGGGCCGCCGCGGCCAAGCCCGAACTGTGGCTGCGGGGGCAGGGCTCGACCCGGTCGTTCGACAGCCCCGGCGCGCTCCTGAAGGCCGTCAGGGGAGCCGACGTGCGGGCCGCGTACGTGCCGGACGCGGTGACCGGGACGCTCTGGTTCGCGGACCGGGCGGTGTGGGTCGCGGACGGCGGCACGTGGCGCGCCTTCGTGACGCGGGCGGCGGCGGAGCGGTACGTCTCCGGGCACGCCGGCTCCCGGACCGTCGCGTACGCGGACGCCGTGCGGCTCGCCTCATGAGCGGCGGGCTTCCCGGTGGCCCCTCCGGAGGGACGGGCGCGGTCCGGCGCCTGGTCCGGGTGGCGTCCCTCGCCGGGGCGCTGGGGCTGTGGCAGCTGCTGACGGCGTTCGACGTCGAACTGTGGCTGCGGTTCGAGCAGTTCCCGACCGTCGTCGAGGTGGCCTCCGCCTTCGCCGACCGCGTCGGCACGGAGGCGTACTGGCAGGACCTCGGCCACAGTCTGCGCCGGATCGCGGTCGGCTTCCTCCTCGCCGCCGTCCTGGGGGTGGCGGCCGGCACGGCCGTCGCCCGGTCCCGGTGGGCGGCCGACCTGCTGGGCCCGCTGGTGGAGGTGGTGCGGCCGGTGCCGGCGATCGCCCTGGTGCCGGTGGCGATCCTGCTGCTGCCCACCAACGAGCAGGGCATCGTCTTCATCACCTGCGCCGCCGCGCTCTTCCCCGTCCTGGTGTCGACCCGGCACGCGGTGCGGGCCCTGAGCCCGGTGTGGGAGGAGGCGGTGCTCACCATGGGCGGCGGCCGGGGCCGGGTGCTCTTCTCGGTGGTGCTGCCGGGCGCCCTGCCGGGGATCTTCGGCGGTCTGTCCGTGGGCATCGGCGTCTCGTGGATCTGTGTGATCTCGGCGGAGATGATCTCCGGCGAGTACGGGGTGGGCTACCGCACCTGGCAGGACTACACGGTCGTCGACTACCCGGGGGTGTTCGTCGGCATGGCCACCATCGGCGCCCTCGGCTGGCTCACCTCCACCGCCGTGGAGTCGCTCGGCCGCCGGGTCACCGCCTGGCTGCCGCGCCCGGCCGACCGGCTCCCGGCAGGGCCCGCCCGCGTGGCGGCCGCCCCCGCGCCCGCCGTCGCCCCTCGCTCCCCCGCCGTCCGCGCCACCGCACCCGAGAAGGAGCCGGTCCGATGAGCACCGTGAGCCCGTCCGCGTCAGCCGCCACCTCCGCGACGCCGTCCGGGTCCGCCGGTCCGCCCGCGTCGGCCGCGCCCGCCTCGTCCTCACCGGCGGGAGCGGAACTCTCCCTGCACGGCGTACGGCTCGGCCGTCCCGGCGCGGCGCCCGTGGCGGGGCCCGCCGGGCTGCGGATCGCGCCCGGCGAACTCGTCACGGTGGTCGGCCCGTCCGGCTGCGGGAAGACGACGCTGCTGCGCACCCTCGCCGGGCTGCTGCCGCCGCTGGAGGGCCGGGTCACGCAGGACGGCGAGCCGATCCGCCGGCCCGGCGCCGACCGGGCGCTGGTCTTCCAGCACGACGCGCTGCTGCCGTGGCGGTCGGTCCGTGCCAACGTCGAGCTGCCCCTCGCGATCCGCCGGGTCCCGCGGGCCGAGCGGCGCAGCTCGGCGCGGGAGTGGCTGGAGCGGGTCGGGCTCGCCGAACACGCGCTCAAACTGCCGCACCAGCTGTCCGGCGGGCAGCGGCAGCGGGTGCAGCTGGCCCGCGCGCTGGCCGGGCGGCCCCGTGCCGTCCTGATGGACGAACCGTTCGGCGCGCTGGACGCGCACACCCGCGCCGGGATGCAGGACCTCCTCGTGGAGATCCTCCGGGGCACGGGCGCGACCGTCGTGTTCGTCACCCATGACGTCGACGAGGCCGTCCACCTGGGCGACCGGGTCGTCCTCTTCGCGACGGGCGAGGTCCTCGACGTACCGCGACCGCGGGTCCGGGACGCGCGCGACGACCCCGCGACGGCGGCCCTGCGCCGCCGAGTCCTCGACTCCCTCTGAGAGCACCGCTCTCCTCCCCCGTCGGCTTCCGCTCTCCGGCCTCCGACGGCCGCTTCGAAAGGCACCCCGTGGAGACCCTCCTCACCGTCCCCGACCTCGCCGACGCGACCGAGCTCTCCTGCGACGTGCTCGTCGTCGGCGGTGGCACCGCCGGCACGATGGCCGCGCTGACCGCCGCCGAGCGCGGGGCGAACGTCCTGCTCCTGGAGAAGGCGCACGTCCGGCACTCCGGCGCCCTGGCCATGGGCATGGACGGCGTCAACAACGCGGTCGTGCCCGGCCGGGCCGAACCGGACGACTACGTCGCCGAGATCACCCGCGCCAACGACGGCCTCGTGGACCAGTCGACCGTCCGGCAGACGGCGACCCGCGGCTTCGCGATGGTGCAGCGGCTCGAGTCGTACGGGGTGAAGTTCGAGAAGGACGAGCACGGCGAGTACGCGGTCCGGCAGGTGCACCGCTCCGGCTCGTACGTGCTGCCCATGCCGGAGGGCAAGGACGTCAAGAAGGTCCTCTACCGGCAGCTGCGGCGGCGCGAGATGCGGGAGCGGATCCGGATCGAGAACCGTGTCATGCCGGTCCGCGTCCTGACCCACCCGGAGGACGGCCGGGCCGTCGGCGTGGCCGGCTTCCACACCCGTACGGGCGAGTTCGTCGTCGTCAGGGCCGGAGCGGTCATCCTGGCCACCGGCGCCTGCGGACGGCTCGGCCTGCCCGCCTCCGGCTATCTGTACGGCACGTACGAGAACCCGACCAACGCCGGTGACGGGTACGCCATGGCGTACCACGCGGGTGCGGCGCTGACCGGGATCGAGTGCTTCCAGATCAACCCGCTGATCAAGGACTACAACGGGCCGGCCTGCGCCTACGTGGCCAACCCGTTCGGCGGCTACCAGGTGAACCGGCACGGCGAGCGGTTCGTCGAGTCGGACTACTGGTCGGGGCAGATGATGGCCGAGTTCGCCGCCGAACTCGCCTCGGACCGGGGTCCGGTCTACCTCAAGCTGAGCCATCTGCCGGAGGAGACCATCGGCGCGGTCGAGTCGATCCTGCACACCACCGAGCGGCCCACCCGGGGCACCTTCCACGAGAACCGCGGGCACGACTACCGCACCCACGACATCGAGATGCACATCTCCGAGATCGGCCTGTGCGGCGGCCACTCCGCGTCGGGGGTGCGGGTGGACTCCCACGCCCGCACCACCGTGCCCCGGCTGTACGCGGCCGGCGACCTGGCCTCCGTACCGCACAACTACATGATCGGCGCGTTCGTCTTCGGCGACCTCGCGGGCGAGGACGCGTCCCGGTACCGGGCGTACGAAGGGGAGTTGGACCGGGCGCAGCTCACGGCGGCCCACGAGCTCGTCTACCGGCCGCTGCGCCACCCCGACGGCCCGCCGCAGCCGCAGGTGGAGTTCAAGCTGCGCAGGTTCGTGAACGACTACGTGTCGCCGCCCAAGACCGGCGCCCGGCTGTCCCTGGCCGTCGAGGCGTTCACCCGGATGACGGAGGAGATCGCCGGGATGGGCGCGCGGAACCCGCACGAGCTCATGCGGTGCGCCGAGGTGTCGTTCATCCGCGACTGCGCCGAGATGGCGGCGCGGGCCTCGCTGGCCAGGACCGAGTCCCGCTGGGGGCTGTACCACGAGCGGCTCGACCATCCGGAGCGGGACGACACCGGCTGGCTGCACCACCTAGACCTGCGCAAGTCCCCTTCCGGGGCGATGGAGTTCACCACCCGCCCGGTCGAGCCGTACGTGGTCCCGGTGCCGGAGTTCGCCCCGCCGGGCGGCCCCGAGCGGCACATCGGCGAGGTGGCACTCGTGCCGGTCGCCACGGCCGGCCCCCGGAACGCCGCCCCGGCGGCCCGCGCGACGGACACCCCGGGCACGCCGGCCACGGAGCCGACCGGTGAGGTCCCCACGGCCACGGCCGCGGACGCGGACGCGCCTGGCGCGGGGCTCTCCGGCGCGGGAGAGGCGACCGCAGGCGTGCCAGGCTCGGGAGATACGGGTCCGGTCGACGCGGGCGGAGGTGGGCGGGCCGCCGGCGACGCGACCCCGGCCGGGGCGCCGCACCCCCGGCTGCTGCGGCTGCTGTCGCTCGTCGAGGAATCCCCCGATCTGGAGGCGCTCGGCCCGTACCTGGCCGACCCCGATCCGGCGGTCCGGGCCGCCGCCGTCACCGCCCTCGGCGAGACCGCGCCGGCCGGAACGGGGCCCGCGCTGGCCGCGCGGCTGCGCGACGGGTCGCCGCGGGTCCGGGCGGCGGGCGCGGCCGCCC
>NZ_JBFPNH010000064.1:0-25371 GCF_040815545.1 Streptomyces sp. LMG1-1-1.1
GGGCCGGCCTCCGCCGCGCGGGTCGCCGTCCACGGCGCCGCCGCTCCGGCGCCGGCCAAGGCCGCCCCGGCCGCCGAGGCCCCCGCGGGCCCGGAGCTGATCACGCTGCGCGGCCCCGCCGCCGCGGTCGCGAAGAACATGAACGCCTCCCTCGAGGTGCCGACGGCCACGTCCGTCCGCGCCGTCCCGGTGAAGCTGCTCTTCGACAACCGGATCGTGATCAACAACCACCTGAAGCGCGCCCGGGGCGGGAAGATCTCCTTCACGCACCTGATCGGCTACGCGATGGTGCAGGCGATCAAGGCCATGCCGTCGATGAACTACTCCTTCGCGGAGAAGGACGGCAAGCCGACCCTGGTCAAGCCGGAGCACGTGAACTTCGGTCTCGCGATCGACCTGGTGAAGCCCAACGGCGACCGCCAGCTCGTCGTCGCGGGCATCAAGAAGGCCGAGACGCTCAACTTCTTCGAGTTCTGGCAGGCGTACGAGGACATCGTCAAGCGGGCCCGCGTGGGCAAGCTGACGATGGAGGACTTCACCGGCGTCACGGTCTCCCTGACCAACCCCGGCGGCCTCGGCACCGTCCACTCCGTGCCGCGTCTGATGCCCGGACAGTCGGTCATCATGGGCGTCGGCTCGATGGACTACCCGGCCGAGTTCCAGGGCACCTCCCAGGACACCCTGAACAAGCTGGGCATCTCCAAGGTCATGACCCTGACCTCGACGTACGACCACCGGGTCATCCAGGGCGCCGCCTCCGGCGAGTTCCTGCGCGTCGTCGCCAACTACCTCCTCGGCGAGGAGGGCTTCTACGACGACATCTTCAAGGCCCTGCGCATCCCCTACGAGCCGGTCCGCTGGCTCAAGGACATCGACGCGTCGCACGACGACGACGTCACCAAGGCCGCGCGGGTCTTCGAGCTGATCCACTCCTACCGGGTCCGCGGCCACGTCATGGCCGACACCGACCCGCTGGAGTACAAGCAGCGCAAGCACCCCGACCTGGACATCACCGAGCACGGCCTCACCCTGTGGGACCTGGAGCGCGAGTTCGCGGTCGGCGGCTTCGCCGGCAAGTCGATGATGAAGCTCCGCGACATCCTCGGCGTGCTGCGCGACTCGTACTGCCGCACCACCGGCGTCGAGTTCATGCACATCCAGGACCCGAAGCAGCGCAAGTGGATCCAGGACCGCGTCGAGCGCCCGCACTCCCGCGTGGAGCGCGAGGAGCAGCTGCGGATCCTGCGCCGGCTGAACGCGGCGGAGGCCTTCGAGACCTTCCTGCAGACGAAGTACGTCGGCCAGAAGCGCTTCTCCCTGGAGGGCGGCGAGTCCGTCATCCCGCTGCTCGACGCGGTCATCGACTCGGCCGCCGAGTCGCGCCTCGACGAGGTCGTCATCGGCATGGCCCACCGCGGCCGCCTGAACGTCCTCGCGAACATCGTCGGCAAGTCGTACGCGCAGATCTTCCGCGAGTTCGAGGGCAACCTCGACCCGAAGTCGATGCACGGCTCCGGCGACGTCAAGTACCACCTGGGCGCCGAGGGCACCTTCGTCGGTCTCGACGGCGAGGAGATCAAGGTCTCCCTGGCCGCCAACCCCTCGCACCTGGAGGCGGTCGACCCGGTCCTGGAAGGCATCGTCCGCGCCAAGCAGGACGTCATCAACAAGGGCGGCACGGACTTCACCGTCCTGCCCGTCGCCCTGCACGGTGACGCGGCCTTCGCCGGCCAGGGCGTCGTCGCCGAGACGCTGAACATGTCGCAGCTGCGCGGCTACCGCACCGGCGGCACGGTCCACATCGTCATCAACAACCAGGTCGGCTTCACCGCCGCCCCGGAGTCGTCGCGTTCCTCGATGTACGCGACCGACGTGGCCCGCATGATCGAGGCGCCGATCTTCCACGTGAACGGCGACGACCCGGAGGCCGTGGTCCGCGTCGCGCGGCTCGCCTTCGAGTTCCGCCAGACGTTCAACAAGGACGTCGTGATCGACCTCATCTGCTACCGCCGCCGCGGTCACAACGAGGGCGACAACCCGCAGTTCACCAACCCGCAGATGTACAACCTGATCGACAAGAAGCGTTCGGTGCGCAAGCTGTACACCGAGTCGCTCATCGGTCGCGGCGACATCACCCTCGAAGAGGCGGAGCAGGCGCTCCAGGACTTCCAGGGCCAGCTGGAGAAGGTGTTCGCGGAGGTCCGCGAGGCCACCAACGCGCCGGCGGCGACGACCGTGCCGGACGCCAAGGCGGCCTTCCCGGTCGGCGTCACCACCGCGGTCTCCCAGGAGGTCGTGAAGCGGATCGCCGAGTCGCAGGTCAGCATCCCGGAGCGGATCACGGTCCACCCGCGTCTGCTGCCGCAGATGCAGCGCCGTGCCGCCTCCATCGACGACGGCACCATCGACTGGGGCTTCGGCGAGACCCTCGCCATCGGCTCGCTGCTGATGGAGGGCACCCCGGTCCGGCTCTCCGGCCAGGACTCCCGCCGCGGCACCTTCGGCCAGCGTCACGCGGTCCTGGTGGACCAGGAGACCGGCGAGGACTTCACCCCGCTGCTCTACCTGACCGACGAGCAGGCCCACTACAACGTCTACGACTCGCTGCTCAGCGAGTACGCGGCGATGGGCTTCGAGTACGGCTACTCCCTGGAGCGCCCGGACGCCCTGGTCATCTGGGAGGCCCAGTTCGGTGACTTCGTCAACGGCGCGCAGACCGTCGTCGACGAGTTCATCTCCTCGGCCGAGCAGAAGTGGGGCCAGACCTCCGGCGTCACGCTGCTCCTGCCGCACGGCTACGAGGGCCAGGGCCCGGACCACTCGTCCGCGCGCCCGGAGCGCTTCCTCCAGATGTGCGCCCAGGACAACATGACGGTCGCCATGCCGACGCTGCCGTCGAACTACTTCCACCTGCTGCGCTGGCAGGTCCACAACCCGCACCACAAGCCGCTCATCGTCTTCACCCCGAAGTCGATGCTGCGCCTGAAGGCCGCGGCGTCCAAGGTGGAGGAGTTCACCACCGGCGGCTTCCGCCCGGTGATCGGCGACACGACGGTCGACCCGGCCGGCGTCCGCAAGGTCGTCTTCTGCGCCGGCAAGGTCTACTACGACCTGGAGGCCGAGCGTCAGAAGCGCGGTGACACGGAGACCGCGATCATCCGTCTGGAGCGCCTGTACCCGCTGCCGGGTGCCGAGCTCCAGGCCGAGATCGCCAAGTACCCGAACGCCGCGAAGTACATCTGGGCGCAGGAGGAGCCGGCGAACCAGGGTGCGTGGCCGTTCATCGCGCTCAACCTGATCGACCACCTGGACCTGGCGGTCGGTGCGGACATCCCGGCGGGCGAGCGCCTGCGCCGGATCTCGCGTCCGCACTCGTCGTCCCCGGCGGTCGGCTCGGCCAAGCGTCACCAGGCGGAGCAGCAGCAGCTGGTCAACGAGGTCTTCGAGGCCTGATCGACCACCCCGCCGGCGCACGGACTCCGTGCGCCGGCGGAAGGAGGCCCGGCACCCAGGTGGGTGCCGGGCCTCCGGCGTGCGCGGCCTATCCTGGGCGCATGTACTTCACCGACCGTGGCATCGAGGAACTGGAGAAGCGGCGCGGCGAGGAGGAGGTCACCTTCGAGTGGCTCGCCGAGCAGCTGCGGACCTTCGTCGACCTCAACCCCGACTTCGAGGTGCCGGTCGAGCGCCTCGCGACCTGGCTGGCCCGTCTGGACGACGACGAGGACGACGAGGAGTAGGAAGCGCGCCCGGCGGCGCGATCACTCCCCCGGTCGGCGGCGCGGTCACTCCCGCGGCCGGTCGCAGGCGAGCCCGAGCGCCCCGTGGGCGACGAGCAGCGCCCCGGCCGTCGCCCAGCCGCCGCTGCGCCTGCCGATGCCCCAGGCGAGCAGCGGTACCCCCGCGGCCAGCTGCACCCCGCTCAGGGCGCGCGCCAGTGGGCCGCGCAGGTACGAGCCGAGGGGCCCCTCCGCCACCGCGTCGAGTTCGGCGCGCACGGCGTCGCCTCCCCAGGCCTTCAGCTTCGTCAGGGCGGGGGCGATCCCGTCGCCGGGCCCTTCGAGCTGCTCGGCGCCCTGGGCCAGGGCGACGGAGCGGAGCCGGTCGGCGTTCTCGCCGGGCGTGAGGCCGGTCGGCAGGGCGAGGCCGGCGCGGGCGAGGACGGCGACGACGCCGACGAGACGGGCGTGGGCGTCGGCTTCCGGGTCGGCCTCGGTGAGCGGTTCCAGGGCCTGTACGTCCAGGACGGGGTCGAGGGCGAGCCGGGCGGCGAAGGTCCGCATGGCCTCGTCCTCGCCGACGGGGGTGCCGTCCGCGAGCCAGGTGTAGCCGACGGTCCGGCGGAAGCCGGCGGCGAGCGTGAGTCCGGCCCGTTCGCGGTCCCACCACAGCGCGACGACGGGCCAGGTGGCGGCGGAGACCGCGAGCGCGGTGGCCCAGCCGGTGACGACCTGTTCGACCGGCTCCCCGCCGTGCAGCCAGGGCTTCCCCTCCGGTACGAGCACGCTCCAGCCGGCGCCCGCGGGGGCGAGGAGCAGCTGCTCCCTGAGGAGGCCGGCGGGCGGGCGGACCGCCGGGGGGTCGGCACGGCAGAGCAGCAGCGCCCCGACGGGGTTCGGTCCGGATGTCGCGTTCATGGCCCTACGCTAGGCCAATTTGTCCGCATACGAGGTTAATTGACCCCACCCTGTCAGGGGAGAGTCAGGGTTGACTTCCCTTCGCCGCGATATATCGTGTCTATCGAGAGACGCGATATGTTGCGTTGCCGAACGGGAGGTCAGCACCATGACAGAGTGGTCCGTCACCGAGCCGGTGAAACTCGCGCCGGCCGGCCCCGTCACGCGCCTGCAGGTCCGCATCGTCAACGGCGCGGTGAACGTGGTGGGGACCGACGAGGATTCCGTCCGCGTGGAGATCTCCGAGATCGAGGGCCCGCCCCTGATCGTGTCGCAGGACGGCTCCACGCTGACCGTGAGCTACGAGGACCTTCAGTGGAAGAGCATCCTCAAATGGCTCGACCGCAAGGAGTTCAAGCGCCGGGCCGTCGTCTCCGTCGCCGTCCCCGCGGGCGTCGACGTCGAGGTGGGGGTCGTCGGAGCCGAGGCCGTCGTCTCCGGCGTCAGCGGGCGTACGGAGGTGCGGGGCGTCACGGGCGACACCACCCTCCTCGGGCTTTCGGGCCCGGTCCGCGCCGAGAGCGTCTCGGGCAACCTGGCGGCGCAGTCGGTGACGGGCGCCCTGCGGATCAACTCGGTGACCGGCGACGTCACGGTGATCGAGGGCGCGGGCGCCTCGGTGAAGGCCGACACGGTCAGCGGCGACATGGTCGTCGACCTCGACCCGGCCGAGCTCGGCGGACCGCCCGCGGACATCCGGCTCACCAGCGTCTCCGGCGAGGTCGCCATCCGGCTGCCGCACCCGGCGGACGCCCGGGTCGAGGCGAGCACCACCAGCGGCTCCGTGTCGAACGCCTTCGAGGACCTGCGCGTGGGCGGCATGTGGGGCGCCAAGACCATCACCGGCACCCTGGGCGCCGGCCGGGGCACGCTCAAGGCGACCACCGTCTCCGGCTCCATCGCCCTGCTCCGCCGCCCCGAGGCGAACGAGGACACCGGCGCCACCCCGTCTCCCGCCCCCTCCGCGACCGGAAAGGTGCTCTGACATGCCCCCCGTCTTCGCGCACGGCCGCCTGCGCCTCTATCTGCTCAAGCTGCTCGACGAGGCCCCCCGCCACGGCTACGAGGTGATCCGCCTCCTGGAGGAGCGGTTCCAGGGGCTCTACGCGCCGTCGGCCGGCACGGTCTACCCGCGGCTCGCCAAGCTGGAGGCCGAGGGCCTCGTCACCCACGCCAGCGAGGGCGGCCGGAAGGTCTACTCGATCACCGCCGAGGGCCGCGCCGAGCTGGCCGGGCGCGACGCCGAACTGGACGACCTGGAGCGGGAGATCCGCGAGTCGGTGTCGGAGCTGGCGGCGGAGATCCGGGACGACGTGCGCGGTGCGGCCGGCCGGGTGCGCAGCGAGATGCGCGCGGAGGCGGGACGGACCCGGGGTGCGGAGTTCTCCGCCTTCGCCGAGGCCAAGGAGGAGCTGCGCCGGGTCGGGCAGGAGTGGAAGGAACAGGCCCGCGAGGCCCGCGCCGAGGCCAGGTCGGCGCGCCGCCAGGCGAGCGAGTTCCAGCGGATCGCCCAGCAGGTGCAAGAGGAGGTCCAGGACCACTTCTCGCGCGGCGACTGGCCCAAGGGGGTCTGGGAGGGGATCTCGGACATCACGGCCCAGCTCGGCGGCCTGGTCGCGGGCACGACCCACCCGAAGGCCGCCGCCCAGGAGCCGCCGTTCGCGGAGGCCCCGGCCGCCGACGCTCCGGAGTGGGCCCGGGAGACCGAGCCCTCCGGCGACCCGGCCCGCGACCTCGACCGACTGCTCGACCGCTTCCGCGACGAGATCCGTGACGCGGCCCGCGACCACGGGGTGACCCAGGAGCAGCTGACCGAGACCCGCCACCACCTCTCGACGGCCGCGATCCACATCACCGGCCTGCTGCACCCGCGCCCCAAGGCATGACCCCGGGCGCCGGGGCCGGCCCGGGCAGGCCGCGTCAGGCCGGTCCGCCGTGGTCGGCCGGCCTCGATCTTCCTTGCGGTCGGCCTTGCGGTCGACCTTCGTTCAGCCTTGCGGTCGGCCGGTCGGGGTTCAGCCGCGGGTGGCGGTGACCGTCACCCGGGCGCCGGGGGCGGCCAGGACCCAGGCCCGGCCGGGGGCCTTGCGGAGGACGACGGCGCCGCCGCGGGCCGTCAGGCGCCAGTTGCCGGGCGGCAGGGAGAGCTCGGTGACACGGGAGCCGCGCCGGCCGGCGGCGTCGTACGACAGGCGGTAGACGCCGGCCACGGGGTCGTAGGAGCTGGAGCGGACCGTGCCCGCGACTGCCTCGGCGTACGGCTCGGCGGTCAGCTCCTTGTTCGTGCGGAACGACCCGGCGCCGTCGACCGCGCAGTAACCGCCGCCGTAGCACCACACGTAGCCCGCCCAACCGGAGCTGTAGCGGCCGAGGGAGGCCATCGCGTCGCGGTAGAAGGCGTTCATCCGCGGAAGGGAGTTGTTGAGCGGCCCCCACTCCCCCACCACGACGGGCACCTTGTACTCCTTCGGGTACCGGGTGACGGCCTGCTCGTAGCTCTCGATCCAGCCGGCGGCGGGGTCGTAGTCGGCGCCGGCCTCCATGCCCGTGTTGTAGAAGTGCGGGGCGTAGACGATCTTCGGGTCGTCGATCCGCCCGAGCCCGGTGGGCACGCCCTCGCCGACGATCGGGGTGGGCTCGACGAAGACCCAGGCGTCCCGGTCGACCGACCGGACCGCGTCCGCCAGGCGGTTGTACATCGGGGTGAGCTGGTCGCGTTCGATGCGCCGGGCCGCCGTCGGCAGGTCCTCGCCCTCCCGCAGCTCGCCCATCGGCTCGTTGATGAGGTCGTAGCCGAGGACGGCCGGGTGGTCGTCGAAGCGGTCGGCGAGCACCCGCCACATGCGGGCCTGCGCGCGCCGCAGGTCCTCGTCCTCGTAGAGGTGGGTGAACGCCCGCTGGACGGCGGGCTCGAAGTACTCGGAGAACCAGTCGTCCGGGTGCGGGGTGAAGGGCAGTCCGTCGGTCCTGGTCGCCCAGGCCGGCACGCCCCGGTGGCCGAAGGCGGGCCCGAAGACGTCCTGGTGGGCGTCGACGAGGACCTTGACGTCGTACTTCCGCGCCCAGTCCAGGATCCGTTCGATCTTCCGCAGGTAGGTCTCGCTGTACTGGCCGGGCCGGGGCTCCAGGTCGTCCCAGAAGACGAGGAGGCGGGCGAAGTCGAAGCCCTTGGCCCGCATGTCCCGGAAGTGCTTCTCGGTGATCGCGGAGAGGGCGGCGTCGCCGCTGTTGGCCTTGTCCTCGACGTTCCAGCCGCGCAGGGTGAGGACGCGGCCGTGCGTGTCGGTGAGGGCGGGGATGCCCGTCGCCGCCGGAGCGGCCGGGCCCACCGGGGAGACCGGGCCCGCCGGGGCGACCGGGGCCGCGGGGGCGACCGGGCCCGCGTGGGCGACCGGATCCGCGTGGGCGGCGGTCGGGGCGAGCAGCGCGGCGACGACGACGGCCGCCGCGGGGGTGGTTCGCAACAAGGAGGACCTCCGGCACGACAAGGTGAGTGATGTTCACGTTTCGCGTGCCGGAGATCTCATCAGGTGTACTGACGCGTCATCAAGAGGTCGTCAGCACGATCTTTCCGAAGAGTTCGCCGGAGGCCATCCTCTCGAAGCCCTCCCGTGCCCGGTCCAGCGGCAGCACGTCGTCGATGAGCGGCCGGACGCCCGTCGCCGAGCAGAACGACAGCAGGTCCTCCAGCTCGTCCTTGGAGCCCATCGTCGAACCGACGACCTTCAGCTCCAGGAAGAAGATCCGGGTCAGCTCCGCGTGGGCCGGCCGGTCGCCGCTCGTGGCACCCGAGATGACGAGCGTGCCGCCCGGCCGCAGCGACTTCACCGAGTGCGACCAGGTGGCGGCGCCGACGGTCTCGATGACGGCGTCCACCCGCTGCGGAAGCCGCGCGCCCGGCTCGTACGCCTCCACGGCCCCGAGCTCGACGGCCCGCTTCCGCTTCGCCTCGTCCCGGCTGGTGGCGTAGACCCGCAGGCCCGCCGCCTTCCCGAGGGCGATCGCCGCCGTGGCGACCCCGCCGCCCGCGCCCTGGACGAGGACCGAGTCGCCGGGCCGCACCCCGGCGTTGGTGAAGAGCATGCGGTACGCGGTCAGCCAGGCCGTGGGCAGGCAGGCGGCCTCCTCGAAGGACAGCTCCTTCGGCTTGGGCAGCACGTTCCAGCGGGGCACGGTCACCCGCTCGGCGAACGTCCCCTGGTACCGCTCGGTGAGGATGGACCGCGGCTCGTCCGGCCCCACGCCGTGACCGGTCTGGCCGATCACGGAGTGCAGGACGACCTCGTTCCCGTCCTCGTCGATGCCCGCGGCATCGCAGCCGAGGATCATCGGCAGCCTTCCCTCGGGCAGCCCCACCCCACGCAACGACCACAGGTCGTGGTGGTTCAGCGAGGCGGCCTTCACGGTCACGGTGGTCCATCCGGGCCGCACCTCGGGTTCGGGACGTTCCCCCAACTCAAGGCCGTTCAGCGGCTGGTCACGGTCGATTCGGGCAGCGTAGGCAGCGAACATGGCCCCGACCCTAGGGTCCGACGGGTGCGTGGCGGAACCACACACCCGTGTGACACACCCCCCAGTCGCCCGGCGCACATGAAGGGGCCCCGTCCCGCGCGGTGCGGAACGGGGCCCCTTCAGGGCGCTCAGGAGCGAGCTCAGCGGCGCGCGACGTCCTCGGCGCGGGCGGCGGCGGCGACCGCGGCGGCGACGGCCGGGGCGACCCGCTCGTCGAACGGCGACGGGATGACGCAGTCGGCGGCGAGCTGGTCGCCGACGACGTCCGCGATGGCGTTCGCGGCGGCGATCTTCATGCCCTCGGTGATCCGGGAGGCCCGGACCTGGAGCGCGCCGGCGAAGATGCCGGGGAACGCGAGGACGTTGTTGATCTGGTTCGGGTAGTCCGAACGGCCGGTCGCCACGACGGCCGCGTACTTGTGCGCGACGTCGGGGTGGACCTCGGGGTTCGGGTTGGCCATGGCGAACACGAAGGCGTTCGGGGCCATGGAGGCGACGGCCTCCTCGGGGACCGTGCCGCCGGAGACGCCGATGAAGACGTCGGCGCCGGCGAGGGCGGTCTCCAGGGAGCCGCTCAGGCCCGCCTTGTTGGTGAGCTCGGCGATCTCGCGCTTGACGTCGGTGAGGTCCTGGCGGTCCCGGCTGACGATGCCCTTGCGGTCGGCGACCGCCACGTCGCCGAGGCCGGCCTCCAGGAGGAACTTGGCGATGGCCACGCCGGCCGCGCCCGCGCCGGAGATGACGCCGCGGAGGTCGCCGAGGGTCCGGCCGGTCAGCTTCGCGGCGTTGCGCAGGGCCGCGAGGGTGACGATCGCGGTGCCGTGCTGGTCGTCGTGGAAGACCGGGATGTCGAGGCGCTCCTGGAGCTTGCGCTCGATCTCGAAGCACCGCGGGGCCGAGATGTCCTCCAGGTTGACGCCGCCGAAGGACGGGGCGAGCCGGACGACGGTCTCGACGATCTCGTCGGTGTCGGTGGTGGCGAGGGCGATCGGAACCGCGTCCACGCCGCCGAACTGCTTGAAGAGGATGGCCTTCCCCTCCATGACCGGGAGGGAGGCCTCCGGGCCGATGTCGCCGAGACCGAGCACGGCCGTACCGTCCGTCACGACTGCGACGACCTGGGACTTCCAGGTGTAGTCGTTGACCAGCTCGGGCTGCTCGGCGATCGCGGTGCACACCTTCGCGACGCCGGGCGTGTAAGCGAGGGACAGGTCGTCCTTGTCCCGGAGGGGCACGGTGGCCTGCACGGCCATCTTGCCGCCCCGGTGGAGGGCGAAGACAGGGTCGAAGAGCTCTTCGGGCGTTTCTTCGGTGCCGCTGTCATTGCGAGGATTGACGATCTCCGCTGCCATTGGGTTGACCCCTTAAGTCTGCTTCATTTGAGGGTGGCCGCTCCCGGTTGAGGAGGGGTGGGGAGGCACCGCGGCCGCCTTGTCGGGCAGCCGCTCGGGCGCGCCGCACAACGCGCCCTGAGCCCCGGATGAGGGGTGTAAGGATCCTTCTTACCGGACAGACGGCACCGCAGACGAGTCCATAACCTCTCGGTGACGCGACTCATACCGAGAGCATCCGGACACGGACGGAGAGCGACACGTCACCCGATGTCCCGATAGGTTCACACCCCACCCGAATGGTCGAGTTGCGCTCGTCCGAATGGCGAGATCGACCGCAGATTTTCCGGAGAAGGGGAAGGGATTCCGCAGATGGTCCGGCCTTGATGTACCGGCCTGTCGCGATTCGGGGGTCACCCGTTACCCGATTTTGACATCACTGGCCGTCGGTTTGAGGCGGTCCGAATGGCAAGATGCCGTAATCACACGAGGTCGCGGCACTCGAAGACGCGTACGCGACCTACTGGCAACTCCCTCAACGCCGGAGGAACCCGACCATGACCGCACGCTCCACGCGCTGTACGACCGTCGCCAAGACCCGCACGTCCCGTCTTGCCGCGGTCGCCGCCATCGCGGTCGCCGGCTCCATGCTGCTGACCGCCTGCGGCGACCAGACCGAAGGCGGCTCGACGCCCGAGGGCGGCACGAAGTCCGGCGCGGCCTCCACGGGCCCGCTCTTCTCCAAGCTGCCCGCGGACATCCAGCAGGCCGGCGTCATCAAGGTCGGCACGGACGCCACCTACGCCCCGATGGAGTTCAAGCAGGGCTCGACGATCGTGGGCGTCGACCCCGACATCGCCGCGGCGCTCTCCAAGCAGCTCGGCGTGAAGTTCCAGTTCGAGAGCGGCACGTTCGACACGCTGCTCACGGCCCTGCCGACCGGGCGCACCGACATCGTCATGTCCTCGATGACCGACACCAAGGCCCGCCAGGAGGGTCTGGACGACAAGGGCCAGAAGACCGGCACCGGTGTCGACTTCGTCGACTACTTCACCGCCTCCACCGGCATCCTGGTGAAGAAGGGCAACCCCGAGAACATCAAGTCGCTCGACGACCTGTGCGGCAAGAAGCTCGCGGTCCAGCGCGGCACCACGTACGAGCAGGCCGCCAAGGACCAGGCCGAGAAGTGCAAGAAGGACGGCAAGCCGGCCCTCACCTTCGAGTCCTTCCCGACCGACGCCGAGGCCCAGACCCGCGTCAAGGCGGGCGGCGCCGTCGCCGACCTGAACGACTCCCCGGTCGCCGCGTACATCGCGCAGACCGCGGGTGGCGGCAACGACTTCGAGGCCATCGCGAACAAGACGGACGCGGGCCTCTTCGGCATCGCCGTCGACAAGAAGAACACCCAGCTCCGCGACGCGCTGAAGGAAGCCCTGGACGCCGCCATCAAGGACGGCTCCTACAAGGCCGCCCTCGACAAGTGGAACGCCGGCGACGGCGCCATCCCCGCGGCCAAGATCAACGGCGGCTCCTGACTTCCCGGCACCACTGAAGGGCAGTCGTTGTGACTGACAAGTTCGACAAAGACAAGGTCGACAAGGTTCCCGCCGGGGCGTCCCCCACCCCGACGGCGATCCCGCCGGAGGCCATCAAGGCCATTCCGGTCCGCCACTACGGTCGCTGGGTCGCCGGTGTCGTCGTGGTGGCGCTGCTGGTGCTGCTCGCCGTGGCGTTCTCCCAGGGCGATGTCCGCTGGGCGACCGTCCCCGAGAAGCTGTTCGACCCCAGCATCCTCGAGGGCCTGGGGAACACGGTCCTGATCAGCGTCGCCTCCATGGCGCTGGGTCTGGTGCTCGGCGTGGTCTTCGCCGTCATGCGCCTGTCCAAGAACCCGGTGACGAGCACCGTCGCCTGGCTCTACATCTGGGTCTTCCGCGGCACCCCGGTCTACGTGCAGCTGCTGATCTGGTTCAACCTCGCCCTGATCTTCCCGATCTTCAACATCGGGTTCTACAAGGACGAGATGACCGATGTCATGACCCCCTTCCTGGCCGCCCTGCTGGGTCTCGGCCTCAACGAGGGCGCGTACATGGCGGAGATCGTCCGGGCCGGCATCCAGTCGGTCGACGAGGGCCAGACGGAGGCGTCGCACGCGCTGGGCATGAGCCAGGCCAAGACGATGCGCCGCGTGGTGCTCCCCCAGTCGATGCGGGTGATCATCCCGCCGACGGGCAACGAGTTCATCAACATGCTGAAGACCTCGTCCCTGGTCGTGGCCGTGCAGTATCCCGACCTGCTGCGGGCCGCCCAGGACATCGCCTCGACCTCGTTCGCGGTGATGGAGATGTTCTTCGTGGCCTCGATCTGGTACCTGATCCTGACCTCGGTGTTCAGCGTCGGGCAGTTCTACCTGGAGAGGCACTACGCCCGCGGCTCGCTCCGCTCCCTGCCGCCCACCCCGTGGCAGAAGATCAAGGCGAACCTCTCCCGATTCTCCAACCGTGAGGCGGTGACCCGATGACCGCCATGGTGAAGGCCGAGGGCGTCCACAAGTCGTACGGCGCCGCGCACATCCTCAAGGGCATCGACCTGGAGGTGCAGAACGGCGAGGTGTTCTGCCTGATCGGCCCGTCCGGTTCCGGCAAGTCGACCTTCCTCCGGTGCATCAACCACCTGGAGCAGATCAACGCCGGCCGGCTGTACGTCGACGGCCAGCTGGTGGGCTACCGCCAGAAGGGCGACAAGCTCTACGAGCTGAAGGACTCCGAGATCGCCGCCCAGCGCCGCGACATCGGCATGGTCTTCCAGCGCTTCAACCTCTTCCCGCACATGACGGCCCTGGCCAACGTCATGGAGGCGCCCATCCAGGTCAAGGGCGAGACCAAGGCGGTGGCGCGCGAGCGCGCCGAGCGCCTGCTCGACCGGGTCGGCCTGGGCGACAAGGCGGGGAACTACCCCTCGCAGCTCTCCGGCGGCCAGCAGCAGCGTGTCGCCATCGCCCGTGCGCTGGCGATGGAGCCGAAGCTGATGCTCTTCGACGAGCCGACCTCGGCCCTCGACCCGGAGCTCGTCGGCGACGTCCTCGACGTCATGCGGGACCTGGCCGAGTCGGGCATGACGATGGTCGTCGTCACGCACGAGATGGGCTTCGCCCGTGAGGTCGGCGACTCGCTGGTCTTCATGGACGGCGGCGTGGTGGTGGAGTCCGGCAACCCGCGCGACGTCCTGACGAACCCGCAGCACGACCGCACGAAGGCGTTCCTGTCCAAGGTGCTGTAGGCCGTGGACGAAGGGGCGGTACGGGTTCTCCCGTACCGCCCCTTCGGCTTGTCCGGCCGGTGCTGCTCACCGCTCCAGGCCGGTACTGCTCGCCGCTCCAGGCCGGCCGGTGCTGCTCACCGCTCCGGCCGGTGCGGCTTCCCGCTCCGGCCGGTACTACTTCACCGCGAGGAGCAGGGTGTCCGAGGGCGACGCCCAGACCGGGCGCGCCTCGGCGAAGCCGGCGGCGCGGAGGGCGTCCGCGTGCCAGCGCGCGGAGGGCGTGTCGCCGTCGGCGTGCTCGCCGTAGATCTCGAAGCGGCGGGCGGTGGGTCCGGCGAGGGCCGGGTCCGCGGCGGCGGCGGCCCACCACTCGGCCCAGTCCAGGGCGCCGGCGGCCTTGGCCCGGTCCATGGCGGCGTGGCGGTGGGCGCGCTCGGCGGCGTTGATGCGCGGGGTGCTCTCGTCGATCATGTGGTCGGCGTTCAGGAAGACACCGCCGTCCCGGACGAGACCGGCGAGCTGCCCGTAGAGGGCCGTCAGGGGCTCGCTGTGGAGCCAGTGGAGCGCGGTGGCGGTGAGGACGGCGTCGTACGTGTCGTGGGGCAGCCCCGCGGTCCACGCGGGGTCCTTGAGGTCGGCGGCCACGAGGGTGACGCGCGGGTCGCCGGCGAAGTGCCCTTCGGCGATGGCCAGGAGGGCCGGGTCGAGATCCACTCCAGTACTGGTGGAATCGGGGAACCTCCGGAGGAGCCGATCCGTGATACTTCCCGTACCGCAGGCGAGGTCGAGCACGCGGGGCTTCGGTCCCACGACCGCTTCGACCATGTCGAGCATCACGCGGAACCGCTCCTCGCGGTCCGGCATGTACCACTCCTGCTGACGGTCCCAGCTCCGCTGCCAGGCCGCCCAGTCGGTTCCGGTCATCGCCGTACCCTCCCCGCTCCTTCGTAATACCCTCGAAGGGGACATAGCCATTACCCCTCACGACCGAGACCCTAGCCCGCCGGAGTAAGGACTACAAGTGGAACTGGCCTATTACTCGGACTATGCCGTGCGTCTGGTCAACACCGAGGAGCCGGCCCGCAACAAGGACACCCTGACCTCCGTCGAGGTCATCCGGGAGCTCTTCGGCCCGGCCACCCAGATGGCCCGGCGGGTCACCGACCCCGACGTCAGCCGCTTCCGGTCGGTACGCGCCCGGCTGCGGGCGGTCTTCGTCGCGGCCGACGAGGGCGACCACACGGGCGCCGTCGACCTGCTGAACTCGCTCCTCCTGGAGTTCCCCGTCAGCCCCCAGATCTCCGGCCACGACCTCCTCGACGACGACGGCCGCCCCCGCTGGCACATGCACCTCGCCGACCACCCCTCGAACCCCACCGCGGGCTACGCGGCCATCGCGGCGATGGGCCTCGCCTTCCACCTGACCGAGTTCGGCGCCGACCGGCTCGGCCTCTGCCAGGCACCCCCCTGCCGCAACGCCTACCTCGACACCTCCACCAACCGCTCCCGCCGCTACTGCTCGGACCGCTGCGCGACCCGCGCCAACGTCGCCGCCTACCGGGCCCGCAAGCGCCTGGAGGCCGAACGGTCCGACCACACCGGCCTGACCGCCGAGACGAGCCAGGAGAGCGTCACCGCGGCCGACCGCTGACGCCCCGGCGTCACCGGCCGGTACCGCGCCCGCACCCGCCCGAGGACCAGCTCGGGCGGCACGGCCCCGAAGACCCGACTGTCCCCCTCGGCCGCCGGGTTGTCGCCCAGCACCCACCAGCCGCCGTCACGTCGCTCGCTCAGCCGTTTCACGATCAGCAGATCCTGCTGGAGCGGATGCCGCAGCACCGCCACGCACCCGGGCTTCAACCGCCCGCCGTAGTGCACGAACAGCCGGTCGCCGTGGAGCAGCGCCGGCACCATCGACACCCCCGTCACCTCGGCGATCCCGAACGGTGGCCCGGCCTCCGCCACCCGCTCCCGCCCCGACTCCGTCATCCGGCACCTCCCGATCCGTCCGCGCGCCCGCTCGTCCACTCGTACACGAGTCCCATGGTGACCCTGGACTTTTGACCTAAGCCCCAGGGGGCGCCCGCGAAAACGCCCTTCTCACCGAGTAATGTCCCACCTGAGAAGACGATCACGAGGAAGGACGGCTCAATGCTCTCCCGCCTGTTTGCCCCCAAGGTGACGGTCAGCGCCCACTGCGACCTCCCCTGCGGCGTGTACGACCCCGCCCAGGCCCGCATCGAGGCCGAGTCGGTCAAGGCTGTTCAGGAGAAGTACCAGGCGAACGAGGACGCGCACTTCCGCGCCCGCGCCATCGTCATCAAGGAGCAGCGCGCCGAGCTCGCCAAGCACCACGTCTCGGTGCTCTGGAGCGACTACTTCAAGGCCCCGCACTTCGAGAAGTACCCCGAGCTCAACCAGCTGGTCAACGACACCCTCAAGGCCCTCTCGGCCGCCAAGGCGTCCACCGACCCCAAGACGGGCGAGAAGGCGCTGGAACTCATCGCCGAGATCGACCGCATCTTCTGGGAGACCAAGAAGGCCTGACCTTCTTTCTCCCCGATACGCCAAGGGGCCCGGCCGTCACGGTCGGGCCCTTTGGCGTTTCGGTTCGGTCGGCCTGATCGGCAGGCCGCCCCCCGAGCCGGTTCCGGCCTGAGCACGGTCCGGTCTAGGTCAGGTCCGCGGGGAGGGTGTAGCGGCGTTTTGGCTTTGAGGTGGCGCCGAGGCGGTCGTAGAAGCGGATGGCGGCTTCGTTCCATGCGGGTGTCTGCCACTGGATCTCGGTGAGGCCGAGGGTGCGGGCTTCGGTGGTGACGGCGGCGGTGAGGAGGGGGCCGAGGCCGTGGCCGCGGGAGGCCTCGGTGAGGTAGAGGCAGTCCATGTGGAGGTACTCGGCGCCGTCCCAGGTGGAGAGTTCGGGGGCGCAGGTGGCGTAGCCCGCGAGGGTGCCGTCGGGGAGGACGGCGACGAGGCAGCGGAGGCGGGGCGGTTCGGCGCCGAAGAGGAGCCGGGAGAGGCGTTCGGCGAGGCCGGGCGCCGGGGCGGCCGCCTTCTCGTACGCGGCGTGCTCGGCGATCAGTTCGACGACCCGGGGCAGCTCCTCGGGGCGCGCGTGCCGTACGACTGCCGGGGCGGGACCGTCCTCGCGTTCGTTCATACGGTCATCATGCACGGCCCCACGGACAGTCCCGCGGCCGTCCCCTGGTCGCGGAGCCACTCGCGGTAGGGGGCGGCGCGCAGGGCGACCTCGCGGTAGGCGGAGGCGAGTTCCGCGTAGAGGAGGTCGAGGGGGGCGCCGGGGCGCGCGTAGAGGAGGAGGCGGACGGCGAGGGGGTCGCCGCGGAGGGGGCGGATGGCCATGTCCTCGCGGGGGACGGAGGTGGGCTGGCAGGGGGCGACGGCCTCGCCGATGACGATGAGCGAGGCGGCCGTGTGGTAGTCGCCGTGCAGCAGGGGCGGGTCGATGCCGGCGGCGCCGAGGACCCGGCGGAGGCCGTCCCATTCGCCGTCGACGGTCGGGTCGACCATCCAGTGGTCGTGGGCGAGGTCGGCGAGGTCGACGACGGGCCGGTCGGCGGCCGGGTGGTCGCGGGCCATGGAGATGAACTGCGGTTCGCGGGCGACGAGGATCCTGCCGTCGAGGCCGTCGGGGACCCGTAACGGGCAGCCCTCCACCTCGTGGACGAACGCGACGTCGAGCTGGCCGGCTGCGACCGCCCGCAGCAGTGCGCCGGCGGAGACGTCCATCCGGAGTCCGACGTCGGTGCCGGGCAGTCGCTGGCGCAGCCGACGCAGCCAGCCGGGGAGCGCCCGGCTGGCGGTGGAGCCGACGCGGAGTCCCGGCCCGTCGGTGCGGGCGGCCGCGGCCCGGGTCTCGGTGACGAGGGCGGCCATGTCCGCGACCAGGGGGCGGGCCCTGCTGAGCAGGGCGCGGCCGAGCGGGGTGGGGCGGCAGCCGGTGCGGCCGCGGGAGAAGAGTTCGGCGCCCAGGGAGTTCTCGATCCGGCGCAGCTGGGTGGTCAGCGAGGGCTGGCTCATGCCGAGTTGCCGCGCCGCCTTGTGCAGGCTGCCCGTGTCCGCGATGGCGCACAGCGCGCGCAGGTGTCTCACCTCCAGCTCCATGTCCCGAGGGTAGGGCGGGGGCCGGGAGTCGCACCAGATATCCGGAACCACTCAATCTCCTTGCATTCCAAGGCAGTTGGGCCCTTTACAGGGGGTGATGCGGTGGGGCTATCGGGAGTTGGCATCATCCCCGCACGCCCCGGCTGCCCCGAGACTCTCTCCGACCCCAACAGGAGGAGCCCCCCATGCGACACCCCAAGGTCCTCACCTCCCTGCTGACCGCCACCCTCGGCGTCGGCCTCGCCGCTTCCCTCGGTACGGCCCCGGCGGCCGCCACGGCGCCGGCCGCGACCGCCGGCGCCACCGTGGCGTACGCCGGTTCGGCCGAGGAGGCCAAGGCCAACCAGGCCTTCTTCGACGCCGTCGTGAAGTCGGTGGCGAAGAAGCGGGCCGCCACCCAGGGCGCGACCGCCGTCACCGTCGTCTACAGCACCGCCAACGCGCCGAGCTTCCGCACCCAGATAGCCCGCTCGGCGCAGATCTGGAACAGCTCGGTGGTGAACGTCCGGCTCGTCGAGGGAAGCAACCCGGACTTCGCGTACTACGAGGGCAACGACTCGCGCGGCTCGTACGCCAGCACCGACGGCCACGGCAGTGGGTATATCTTCCTCGACTACCGGCAGAACCAGCAGTACAACTCCACCCGCGTGACGGCCCACGAGACCGGGCACGTCCTCGGCCTGCCGGACCACTACAGCGGCCCGTGCAGCGAGCTGATGTCGGGCGGCGGTCCGGGCACGTCCTGCCAGAACGCCCAGCCGAACGCCCAGGAGCGCTCCCGGGTCGACCAGTTGTGGCGCTACGGCCTCGCTTCCGCGTTCAAGGCCTCCTGAACCGACCGGTCCTGAACGGCGGACGGCGGCGCCCCGCGAGGGGGCGCCGCCGTTCCGTCCGTTTCTCTGCCGTGTACCGGCCCCGTCAGGCCGTCTGGAGGAGCCGGCGGCCGAAGTCCGCACCGGGCGGCAGCTGGCGCTTGACCCGGTCGAGCGCCCCTTCGAAGTCGCCTCCGGCGACGCACGCCTCGAAGGCGGCGCCACCGTAGTGCAGGGTCAGGCTGAGGTCCGCGCGCTCACCGAGCGTCAGGAGGCAGGCGAGGGTGGCCTGCTGGGTGGCGCCGTCCAGGACGACGGGGAGCGGCAGGTCCCACTCCAGGACGCACCCGGTGAGGGCGTGCCCGCTCCGGCCGGCCGCGCTCTCGCCGGCGGCGCTGAGCACGGCGAAGCTCTCGCCGGTGTACTCGACCCCCCTGATCCGGGTGGCGACGTGCCGCCCGTCGGCCGTGATGACGATCGCTTCCGCGCCGCTGCGGTCCCGGTACCAGCCGGTCCAGACTTCTGTCGACTCCGATGACATGCGCGGACTGTAGCTGTACGACCGGCTCCGGCGCGCGTCCGGTCACCCCGTGGCCGGACTTCTCCCGATCTCGCCGTTCTTGCCGGTCACGTGCGTGCTCGCGGCTTCCGCCCCTTCGTACAGCACGCAGTCGGGATTGCGGCAGGGTTGCACTTCCCACTCCGGCACCCAGGCCCCGAGGACCTTGTGCCGGGTGGCCATGACGGCACGCGTCCGACCGCAGGCCGGGCACTTCGGCTCGGACCGGGGGTCCCGCGTCGTGCGAGGCACCTCGTCACCCATGCCTCCAGGGTAGGTCGCCCCGTGCCGGAGCGCTTGCCGCCGTCAGCGCTTCCTGGTGTACGTACGGACGAGCACGCCGTTCTCGAAGGCGCGGACGTCGCCGAGTTCGAAGTCGCGGGGCTCGAAGCCGGCGCCGAACATGGGCATGCCGGTGCCGTAGACCTGCGGGTAGGTCTTGATGACCAGCTCGTCGATCTCCTCGATGAGCTCGCCCGCGATGGTGGAGCCGCCGCAGAGGTAGATGCCCAGGGGGCCGTCCTCGGCCTTGAGCTCGCGGACGCGGCCGACGAGGTCGTCGGCGATCAGCTCCACACCGGGATGGGGCGTCTCGGTCAGCGAGCGGGTGGCGACGAACTCGCGCAGATGGCTGTACGGGCTGGTGACGCCGATGTCCAGGGCGAGCTGGTACGACCTCCTGCCCTGCACGATGGTGTCGAAGTGCCTGTTCTCGCCGTCGATCCCGAGCATCTCGCGCCCCTGCGTCGGGATGGTCTCGGGGTACTCGCTGCCCATCCACTGCATGTACGGGCCTTCGGTGAACTTGAACATCGACGTGGCGTCGCCCTCGGGGTCGCCGATGAAGCCGTCGATGGTGCAGGCGATGTAGTACGTGAGCTTGCGCAAACCGGTCCTCTTCGGTGGATGACGTGGCCGCGTCCGCAACCACGACAGCTATAGTGCTTCACCTGTAGTGGTTGTGCAAGGACCTTTTTCGAAGAGAACGCATTCAGGACACGAGGGAGCCCGACGTGGCGAGAAACCCGGAACGCCGTACGGCACTGCTCGACGCCGCGATCGAGGTGCTGGCGGACGAAGGTGCCCGAGGGCTGACCTTCCGGGCGGTCGACGCCCGGGCGGGGGTCCCCACGGGCACCTCGTCCAACTACTTCCACGACCGGGACCAGCTGCTCTCCCAGGTCGGCGACCGGATCTTCGTCCGACTGACCCCGGCCCCCGGCGCCGTCGAGACCGCCATGGAGCCCGCACCCAGCCGGGGACTGGTGCTCGAACTGATGCGCTGGATCGCCCGGCGTCTCGCCGCCGAGCGCACCTGCTACCTCGGACTCTTCGAGCTCCGGCTCGAAGCCGTCCGCCGCCCCGAACTGCGGACCCAGCTCACCAAGGTGCTCCGCTCCGACCTCGACGAGAACATCCGCGGGCACCTCGCCGCCGGGATGCCAGGGGACGCGGACACGGTCCGGCTGCTCTACTTCGCGCTCACCGGGCTGCTGCTCGACCACTTCACGGTCCCCGACCTCCACGGCGACCGGGACCTGGACGACCTGATCGAGACCGTGGTCGCCCGGATCGTCCCCGAGGCGTGACCGGCCCGCCCGGGATCAGCGCGTGCGCCGCGTGACGAACTCCGCGAGGGCGAGCAGGTCACCGGCGGCCGCCAGGTCCGGCACCGCCTGGGCCAGGTACTCGACCGCGCGGCCCATGCGCTCGGCCGCCTGGGCCTGCGCCCAGTCGCGCCCGCCGGCCCGCTCCACCGCGTCCGCCGCGGCCCGCACCGCCGCCGCGTCCAGGGTGGGACGGGAGTAGAGCTCGGCCAGCTCGTCCCCGGCCGGGGTGCCCGAGGTGAGCGCCGCCACCACGGGAAGCGACTTCTTGTGGGCGGCGAGATCGGCGCCGGCCGGCTTGCCCGTACGGTCCGGGTCGCCCCAGATGCCGATGAGGTCGTCGATCAGCTGGAAGGCGAGCCCCGCCTCCCGGCCGAAGGCGTCCATGGCCGCGACCTCCTCCTCGCCCGCGCCCGCGTAGAGCGCGCCGAGGGCGCAGGAGCAGCCGAGCAGGGCGCCGGTCTTGGCGGTGGCCATGGCCAGGCACTCGTCGAGGGAGACCTCGCGGGGGCCGCGCCGCTCGAAGGCGCAGTCCGCCTGCTGGCCGGCGCAGAGTTCGATGATGCAGGCGGCGAGCCGCGCGGACGCCGCGGCGGAGGCCGGGTGCGGGTCCTCGGCGAGCAGCCGCAGGGCCAGCGCGCTCATCGCGTCACCGGCCATGAGGGCGTCCGGGATCCCGAAGACGGTCCACGCGGTGGCCCGGTGCCTGCGGGTGGGGTCCTCGTCGACGATGTCGTCGTGGAGCAGGGTGAAGTTGTGCGCGAGTTCCACCGCGGCCGCGGCCTTCACGGCCTGGGCCGTCTCGGCGCCGAGGGCGCGCGCGGCGGCGAGGACGAGCGCGGGCCTGATCGCCTTGCCCGCCTGCCCGGCGTCCGGGGTGCCGTCGGCCCGCTCCCAGCCGAAGTGGTACATCGCCACCCGCCGTATGGAGCCCGGCAGGGACTCGACGGTCGAGCGCAGTTGGGGATGGACAGCGGTACGCGTCTGGTCCAGGAGCCGCACGGCCCCCTGACCGTCTGTGACGGCATCCGCGCTGGTCATGGTCACGGTCTCTTCCTTCGCGTCCTTGCGGCGGGCCGGGAGCGCCCGGGGGCGGGAGGGTTCGGTCCCCGCCCCCGGGCGTCGCCGACTCAGCGCCAGCGGCTGACCTCGACGTTCTCCAGGACACCGAGCGCGTCCGGGACGAGGACCGCGGCCGAGTAGTAGGCCGTGACCAGGTACGAGATGATCGCCTGCTCGTCGATGCCCATGAAGCGGACGGACAGGCTGGGCTCGATCTCGTCGGGCAGGCCGGTCTGGTGGAGACCGATCACGCCCTGGTCGGCCTCGCCGGTACGCATGCAGATGATCGAGGTGGTGCGGGCGTCGGACACCGGGATCTTGTTGCACGGGTAGATCGGGACGCCGCGCCAGGTCGGGATGCGGTTGCCGTTGACGTCGATGGTCTCCGGCACCAGGCCGCGCTTGTTGAGCTCGCGGCCGAAGGCGGCGATGGCGCGCGGGTGGGCGAGGAAGAGCTTGGAGCCCCGGCGGCGGGAGAGCAGCTCGTCCATGTCGTCGGGGCTGGGGACGCCGTCGTGCGGCTGGATCCGCTGCTCGTAGTCGCAGTTGGAAAGGAGGCCGAACTCCTTGTGGTTGACGAGCTCGTACTCCTGGCGCTCGCGGAGCGCCTCGACCGTGAGCCGCAACTGCTGCTCGGTCTGGTTCATCGGCTGGTTGTAGAGGTCGGCGACGCGGCTGTGCACCTTGAGCACGGTCTGGGCGACGCTCAGTTCGTACTCGCGGGGCGAGGCGTCGTAGTCGACGTACGTGTGCGGGACGACCGCCTCGCCGACGTGGCCGGCGGAGAGGTCGATGGCCGCCTCGCCGTAGGTGTTGGTGCGCTGGTCGGGCAGGGCGGCGACGGTCGCGAGGTGCGCGGCGAGGGAGACGGCGCGGTCGGCGAGGTTGCGCACGTCGTCCCGGGTGAGTTCGAGGACCGTGCAGGCCGTGGCGGCCCGGGCGGTCCACTCCCAGGTGGCGTTCTCGTCGACCAGCGAGGACTCGCCGAGGTAGGCGCCGTCGGCGAGGACGCCGAGGACGGCCTCGTCGCCGTACGGCCCCTCGCCGATCTGCTCGATCCGGCCGTGCGCGAGGAGGTGCACGCGGTCGGTGGGGGCGCCCGCGGTGGCGATCACCTCGCCCGCCGCGTACTCCCGCTGGATGCAGCGGGCCGCCAGTTCCGTGAGGGCTGCCTCGTCCTCGTAGCCGCGCAGGGCCGGGAGTTCGCCGAGCTCGGCGGGGATGACCGCGACGCGCTCCCCGGTCTGGACGAAGGTGACGCGGCCGTCACCCACGGAGTAGCTGAGCCTCCGGTTCACCCGGTACGTGCCGCCCTGCACCTGGACCCACGGCAGCGCGCGCAGGAGCCACCGGGAGGTGATCTCCTGCATCTGCGGGGCCGACTTGGTGGTCGTGGCGAGGTTCCGCGCGGCGGCGGTGCCGAGACTCTGCTGCGGCGCCTGCTGCTCCGCGCGGACGTCGTCGCCAACCGAACCAACGGACATGGAACTCCCTCTCGTATGACTGAGTTGCGAGACGAAGCCTTTCAGCACGGAACGTGTCGGCGCCATTACACATTCGAGTGGGACTGTTCGACGATCTTCGGGGCATGTCACGTGATTTCCCTCCGAACAGCGGAGCCCCACGGGTCTCCTGACACCCTGTCCGGATCGGCTCGCACACGGTCCGAACGCATGGCGGCGGAGCGGCGGAGTCCGGTATTCCGGAAGTTCACCCGTCCCCCGAAGGGAGTCCGCCATGGCCTCGCCCATGACCGCGAGCAGGTTCCTCGGCGCGCTGCGACACGAGGGCCTGACGGTCGTCCAGGTCGGCGACTGGTCCACCCACAACCGCAACCACAAGGGCCCCTGGGGCCCGGTGCACGGCGTGATGATCCACCACACCGTGACCCGGGGCACCGCGGCGACCGTACGGATCTGCCGGGACGGCCACCAGGCCCTGCCGGGGCCGCTCTGCCACGGCGTCATCGCCAAGGACGGCACGGTCCACCTCGTCGGCTACGGGCGCGCCAACCACGCGGGGCTCGGCGACGACGAGGTGCTCCGGGCGGTCATCGCGGAGCGGCGGCTGCCTCCGGACGACGAGGCCACCACGGACGGCAACCGCCACTTCTACGGCTTCGAGTGCGAGAACCTCGGGGACGGCGTGGACCCGTGGCCGAAGGTCCAGCTGGAGGCCATCGCGAAGGCGGCGGCGGCCGTGTGCCGGGCGCACGGCTGGACGCACCGCTCGGTCATCGGGCACCTGGAGTGGCAGCCGGGGAAGGTCGACCCGCGCGGTTTCACGATGGCCTCGATGCGGGAGCGGATCGCCGACCTGCTGCGCTGACCCCGCGGCGGGCGGCGAGAATGGCAGGGTGAACGCGTTCGACCCCTCCCGCCTGCGGCCCCGGCTCCCCTCGCCCCTGGAGCCGGTGGAGGACGAGCGCTTCGACCGGCACGGGCTGACGCTGCTGCTCAAGCGCGACGACCTGATCCACCCCGACCTGCCGGGCAACAAGTGGCGCAAGCTCGCGCTCAACCTGCGCGCGGCGGACGGGCGGCCCGTGCTGACCTTCGGCGGCGCGTACTCCAACCACCTGCGGGCGACGGCCGCCGCCGGCCGGCTGCTCGGCTTCCCCACGGTCGGCGTCGTACGCGGCGACGAGCTGGCCGGGCGCCCGCTCAACCCCTCCCTCGCGCGGTGCGCCGCCGACGGGATGCGGCTGGAGTTCGTGGACCGGTCCACGTACCGCGCGAAGAACGAGCCGGCGACCCTCGCGGCGCTCCTGGAGCGTGCCCCCGCGGGCGCGTACGTGGTCCCGGAGGGCGGCAGCAACGCACTCGCCGTCCAGGGGTGCGAGGCGCTCGGGCGGGAGCTCTCCGGGCTGGCGAACACGGTCGCGGTCGCCTGCGGCACGGGGGGCACGCTGGCGGGGCTCGCGGCCGGGCTCGCCCCGGGGCAGCGGGCGCTGGGCGTGCCGGTCCTGAAGGGCGGCTTCCTGGGCGGGGAGGTCCGCGCGCTCCAGCGGGCGGCGTTCGGCGGCCCCCGCGGCGACTGGTCCCTCGACGAGCGCTTCCACTGCGGGGGCTACGCGCGCACGTCCCCCGCCCTGGAGGCGTTCGCACAGGACTTCGAGGCGCGGCATGGACTCGCCATCGAGCGGCTGTATGTGGCCAAAATGCTGTTCGGCCTCGTGACGCTCGCGGAAGAGGGCGCGTTCCCGGCGGGCACCCGGCTCGCCGCGGTGGTGACGGGAGCGCCCTGAGGGCCGGGGCGGGGCGCCGGGGCCGGACGGGGCCTCGGCCGGACGGGACCGGCTAGACGAATAAGTCCGAAGTCTGCGGGCGCATGAAGCGAGGGTCTCGTTGGTTCGTTTGTGACGACAAACCTCAAGACCCTCGCAACAGCACTTTACGTGAGGATCGATGACTCTCTGGCAGGAAC